>JAETTS010000404.1 GCA_021769025.1 Enterocloster bolteae | reverse complement strand
GCTGACTGTTGACACTGGAATGGCAGGGGGATGGTATAAAGACCCTGTGGATAACCATACCTACTATCTGGATCCCACAGAAGGTGGCATGTCAATCGGATGGAGGCAGATTGACAGAAAATGGTACTATTTTAACACGGTAGTGACAGCACCATCCTGGGAACTGGATAAGAAGACAGGAAAATGGCTGTATCATGCCAAGAGCAAATCCAAACCATTGGGAGCGATGCTCTGTAACGAAAAGACTCCGGACGGATATCACGTAAATGCCGACGGTGTATGGGACGGAAAAGAAAAAAAGTAAGGCTCTGCCAATCATAAATCCACGTATATTGCCTGGGAGTCAACTGCTTTCGGGAAAATATAGCTACAAATTGATAAGGGAAGGGAGAAAACAATGAGATTCATGAAACGAAAACTGGCTGCTGTTCTGGCAGTGCTGCTTATGTTGCCGGTTCAGCCTGTCCTGGCGGACAATCTGCTGCCTCAGGGTGGCGCTGTGGAATCTTTTACAGCAGAGAGCGGCGCAAAGGAAACCATGGAAGGGGAGGAAACGGCGGTTAAAGCCACAGAGGCTGAGACACAGAAAGGGGATCCAGCTGCAGAAGGCAAAGTCCAGGAGAGCTCTTCAGAAGCACAGGAAGATGGCAAAGACGAAATCAGGCAGGAAGACGAGGCCAGCAGCGAAAAACCAGAACTTGAAACAAAGGAAGAGGGAAAGGAGGCAGACGAGGCCGAAACAGAGGATGAGTCTGAACCGGAAAAGGAATCCGAAACAAAAGACGATTCCAAGAAAAATCCGGAGGAATCCGAAAAAGAGACAGAAGAGGAAAAGGAGTCTGAAGCAGAGGCCGAAAGCACAGAAACACGGGAGAAGGAAACGCTTGTCAGCCAGCTTGTCTCGGCAGTTCAAAACCAGGTTCAAAAGGTGGCAGAGGCAGCGAAAAAAGGAATGCTGAATGATGTGAAGAAAGCCACTCCCATGAATGCGGTCAAGAAGACAGAAGACCTGGTGAAATTCAATACAGGAACCCATGTATGGAGCGTAGGAAGGGAAGAAGATTTTGACAATGGAGATGCAGACGCAGCCTTTGAGGAAGACGGAAGCTTCACGATCCAGATCCCTGAGGATAATCCGTTTTTCCCGTATGAGGTACAGTTTACCTATAAAGAGAAAACGGTAAACAAATGGTTTATGACACCGGATGACAGTGTGGAAGTAGGCGGCCATAGGTTTTATGTATCCGCATATTTTGACGGCACCGTTGTAACTCAGATGAACTTTAATGTAGCCGGGGATACGGTTGTGGTATATCCGGAAGAAAAAGAATTTACAGACGATGAGAGCGGGATTGCTCCGGCATCGCTTTTACCGTTGGAAGAGAAGAGAGATTTAACGGTTAATTTAGAAGGACGCAGCCCTCTCGAGTTAACGCAGGTATTGTTTGAGGATGTTTTTGCAGGCCTGGATGCCCTTCAAAAGGGGCAGAAGGTGGCATGGAAGTATGAGCCATATGATAAGAGTGAAAACTATACGGTTAGTTCCATTGGAGAAGCGATTGACTTAAGCCGCTATACATATGAAGGAGGAGGCCGTTGGGAGATGATCGTAGGCGATGGAGATCAATTGACCAGCAGCAATATCCGATATATCATATACATACAAGTGACGGAATCCAAGAAGTGGCTGATACCAACGGTCTACACACAGGACGAGACAGGGAAAAGGACTAAGATTCCGGTTTTAGATTTAAGCGCTCAGGGATATCTGGATGGCTATTATGACTATAACCCTGATAAGCGAGAATTCGATATTCATGTATCCAGTAAACTTTTGAAGGAAAGCAAAGAGGCTTATATTGGATTACAGGTAGATCCAACTTTTTTGGGAGATCAACCCTATGATCACTTAAAAGTATATGAAGGAGCATATGAAGATTGGAAGGCGGCACAAGCAGGAGGAAAGGATATTACTGCCCAGGTCTTTGCCAGCGATATGACAAAAACGGATGCAGGATATCTTTTGAAGCTTTCCTCAGGGCAGTGGATTACTATAGTAGCTTATGATGCATCGGGAAAAGGGATTACTTGTCTGCCCTTTACATTATATTTATCCCGGACGGGAAATTCGATGTCTTACAGAGGCCTGTATGAAACTACGGATAATGGAAGGCGCAATGTATCCTCTTCAGGCAAATCAGATTATAGCAGTGATGGATGTTACAATCGTACCTTTTTCGTAAACCAAGGATATGCCGTGGACAAAGAATATTGCTTTTATATGGAATATTCAAAGGAAGGTGTTGACAGCCCGTCTTCTGTGACAGCCGCTTATGTAGGAAAATATGGATCCATAGGAGAGGCTGCAAAAGCAGGCGCAACGGATATCAAGACGGTTCTGTTTGACAGCAGCAATGCAGGAGGATACAAGGCCGATTACAGCAAAGGCATCTATTTCACTGTATTTGTCGGTGCGGACGGCTCCCAGGATCAGGAGATCTACAGATGTAACATCAAAGCAGAAGAGGGAGAGCCCAAACAGCCGGAACTCAGTGGCAATACGTTAGTAAGATTTAATGGATTAAGAGATGCAGCCGGAAATTACGTACCGTGCTACACCGGTGCAACAGAGGAGGATTCCTACGCAGACCATTCTTATATTACCCTTTTGGTGAATAAAGATGTGGATTTGACGAAGCTGGCACCTGAGTTTTGGGTTCAAGAAGGGCTAAAACTATATGCAGACGACGGCAAGGAGCAGAAATCAGGAGAGAGTTTCCATGATTTTTCGAAAGGCCCCGTACAGTATACGGCATCGGCTGAGAATAAGGAAAACGGAAGGAATTACTGGCTCCAGATCATAAAGCCCACAGATGGAAAAGGAACGCTTTACATCAACAGCTTAAAGGATCCGGATGCGAACACCAAGACCTCAGGCGGGGTGACCACCTCTGTACGTGAGATGGTGATAGACGGGAGATCCGATTATCAGCATGACATTTTATTGATTAATAGAGGAACAGAGGCGATC
>JAETTS010000403.1 GCA_021769025.1 Enterocloster bolteae | reverse complement strand
AATATTGTATTTGTCATTCAGCTTTTTTAGAAGTTCTACCGCCGCTGTCTGTTCCCCGCTGTCTAATGAACTGCTTCCCGTAAACTCATCCCCAATGGTTCTTCCCTCTTCCAGCCCTTTGATGACCAACATATCCATCTGGTCATAAGCCAGCTGAAGGGTAGATACTTTCTGATCGATGTAAAACCCTTCCAGCATCAAATTGTTGATACTCCAGATACCTCCAAGGATCATCACCATAAGACTGATAAAAATCAAGGTAAAACGAACCCGAATGGATTGTCTCATGCACTCACCTCAAACTTGTACCCCATTCCCCAGATTGTTTTAATATAGTCTCCCTTTTCCCCCATTTTGCTGCGCAGTTTCTTCACATGGGTATCAATGGTTCTGGCATCCCCAAAATAATCATAGTTCCAGACATTATTCAAGATCTTTTCCCTGGAAAGAGCCAGTCCCTGATTCTCCACAAAATACGTCAGAAGTTCAAATTCCTTGTAGCTTAACTCAATAGGGACTCCGTCAATGGTCACCTGGTGCGCCCCTTTGTTGATGGAAATCCCTCCAACCTCTACCACGTCACCGATAGCAGCATTGCTCCGCCTTAGAATTGCTTCCACGCGGGCCGTCAGAATCTTGGGGCTGAATGGCTTGGAAATGTATTCATCCACCCCCAGTTCAAATCCCAGCAGTTCGTCCCGCTCCTCTCCCCTGGCTGTCAGCATGATGATCGGCACAGCAGAGTGTTTGCGGATTTCTTTTAACACTTGCCAACCGTCCAGTTTCGGCATCATCACATCCAGAAGAATCAGAGCAATGTCCTTCCGCTGATAAAAAATCTCCAGCGCCTGTTCTCCGTCCTCAGCCTCCACAACCCGAAAGCCTTTTATGGTCAAAAAATCTTTTACCAATTTGCGCATTCTTGCCTCATCATCTACAATCAACACGTTTAACTGTTCCATGATCATCCTCCATGTCTCCTGTTTTATCATTGTCTGATTGCGTTACGGTTATTCTATCAAATAATCTTATGGTTTTCCATAGGTTCACAGACATTTCACAACTCTGAACGGTCTGTCAGAAAAAACCGGGTCAGGAACCTTACATCGTTCCCACCCCGGTTTCAGTATACAAAGACAGCGCTGTCTTTTAGTTTCCTTCGTATGTAATCACAGAATCCACTTCGTAGCCAGACAGCTTCTCTCGGCCTTTCAGACCGGCCAGTTCCATGACAAAGCAGATTTTAATTACCTGGCCACCCAGTTGCTCAATCAGTTTGATGATGGCTTCTGTGGTTCCTCCGGTAGCAATGAGGTCATCTACGATCACCACTTTCTGCCCAGGTTTGATCGAATCCCTGTGCATCTCAATCACCGCGCTTCCATATTCCAGATCATACTCTACGGATATGGTCTCGCATGGCAGCTTTCCCTTCTTGCGCACAGGGACAAATCCCTTGTGAAGTGCATAAGCCACCGGCACACCAAAGATAAATCCTCTGGATTCTGGCCCCACCACCACGTCAAAATCAACGCCTTCCAGAGACTCTAAGATCTTGTCAATAGCAAGATGAAGTCCGTCCGGATCCTGCAGGATGGTGGTAACATCGCGGAAAATAATTCCTGGCTCTGGAAAATCCGGAATGCTTCTCACATAATCTTCTACTTTTTTCATTGGTTTTCTCCTTTCTGTTCTGACAGGTATTATCTATTTCCCGCTGCTTGGAATAAACCGGGCAATCCTGCCTGCAAATTCAGCAATATTCTGTGTCTGCAGCACAACTTTGCCTGGCCCTACCAGCCGGGTTAAGAACAGCCCCTCACCGCCGAAGAAGATGTTCCCCAGCCCTTTTACGGTCTCCACTTCATAGCTTACAGAGCGGTCAAATGCAACCACATTGCCTGTATCGACTTTCAACACTTCTCCTGGAGCCAGTTCTTTTTCTACCATATCGCCGTCTATCTCCAGAAATGCCATTCCCTGTCCACTTAACTGCTGAAGAATAAACCCTTCACCGCCGAACAGGCCTGCTGAAAACCGCTTGCTGAACGTAATGCTTAAGTCAACGCCATTTTCCGCGCAGAGAAATGCTCCCTTCTGACAGATCATCCCTCCTGTGGCCGTAACATCCACCGGAAGAATCCGACCAGCTACCGTAGAGGCAAAAGCGATGGAACTCCCTGCTCTCTGTGCCTTATAGGTTGCCATAAACAGAGACTCGCCGGAAAACATTCTGCCAAGTCCTTTCATCAGCCCGCCTTTGGTGTTGGTTGCCATCTCGATTCCCTCTGTCATCCACGCCATGCCACCGGATTGTGTGTACATCTCCTCACCAGGAGCGTCAAACATGACTTCCACTGCTGGCATTGTGTCGCCAATAATACGATATTTCATCCTCTTGTCCTCCAAATGTTGTAGAAATCAATACAGGATTATTTTATCACATATTCTTTCGGTTCTCCACCTTATTAGCGAATAAATTTCTTTATTTTGGATCTGGGAATTAATCCCTCGTATCCATAGCTGTCCCCAGTTTCCGGATTTCTGGAACAGCATCGCTTCCAGAGGCGCACCAAAGCCCCATGGCTGATCCCAGTCAGCCGAAAAATATCGTTTGACGGACTGCCGTTTCGAAAAAGCTCCAGGGCCCGTCTCCGGTTACGGTACACGCAGCGCTCAGCCATAGTAAGCTTCGCCTCATCAATTTCCTCCCACTGGCCTTCCTCTGGCGGAAGGCCTTCCTTTCCTATGTCTGTATGCTCATCCTTTCTCATCCTTCTTCCACCCCGGTTTCTGGTATGGCCTTATTGGCTTCCTGACTTTGCTCTTTGGTATTTAGCCTGTCACTGTCATCCTCTTCTTCTGTCTGTATCTGTGTCTCCTGGGCTTCTTCTATGACTCCTTTCTGGTCTTGTTTTTCCTCCTCTCCATCTGCCTTTTCTTTCCTGCTCTTCTTTTTTACCACAAGCCATACTGCCACTGCAGCTGCCAAAAGCACTGCTGCTACAGGCAGCATCATGATGAGTACAGGATC
>JAETTS010000402.1 GCA_021769025.1 Enterocloster bolteae | reverse complement strand
CCCCTTATATGCCGGCCCGAACAGTACATCAAAATCCTCTCCATAATGCTGATGGATTGCCCTGGCATAGCACTGTCCCAGGCGCCGAAGCTGGCTTCCTGTAACATAGGCTCCCGCATTCATAAAAAACGGGGATTTTCTTCCGCTCTTCAGTGTGAAATCTCCAAATTTTAAGGCATTGCTCTCCACCATAAATTCTATAAATTCCTCTTTATACCGCTCCATTCTCAAAACCCCTCCTTTATCTGTCGTCTGTCCCTCAAGCCTTTGCCTGTCCGGCTAGCTATCTTACTGCACCGATTAACTGATTCACATCTTCAATCCCGTATCGCTCCATATAGCCTTCTATCCCTTCCACAATCTCCTTTGTGGCATATGGATTATGGAAATTGGCAGTTCCTACCGCCACCGCCGTGGCCCCTGCCAGGATAAATTCCATGGCATCTTCTGCTGTCATGATCCCGCCCATACCGATGATAGGCAGGTTTACTGCCTGGGCTGTCTGATACACCATCCGCACTGCCACCGGCTTTATGGCCGGGCCAGACAGGCCGCCGGTTTTATTGGCAACCGCAAAGGATCGGCGATGGATGTCGATCTTCATGCCGGTCAGGGTATTGATTAAGGACAGGGCATCTGCACCTCCTGCCTGAGCCGCTTTGGCCATTTCCGCAATGTCTGTCACATTGGGGCTCAACTTCATAATCACCGGCTGCCTGGCATGCCGCTTTACTTCCCTGGTAATGCTTTCCACAGACTTTGGATCCTGTCCAAAGGCAATGCCGCCTTCCTTTACATTGGGACAGGAAATATTGATCTCCAAAAGATCCACCGGCTCCTGTGCCAGCCGTTCCACCACTTCCACATAATCCCTGGTGCTTTTCCCGCACACATTCACCACAATCCTGGTATCATATTGTTTTAAAAACGGAATATCCCTCTGTACAAACACATCAATTCCAGGGTTCTGAAGGCCGATGGCATTGATCATGCCGCCATAGGTTTCCGCGATTCTTGGCGTAGGGTTTCCAGGCCAGGGCACATTGGCCACCCCTTTGGTCACCACAGCCCCCAGAAGGCTTAAATCCACAAATTCGCTGTATTCTGCTCCGGAACCGAAGGTACCTGAGGCAGTCATCACCGGATTTTTCAGTTCCACGCCCGCGATTGTCACATTCATGTTCCTCACAGTTCCACCTCCTCTGCCCGGAAAACCGGCCCGTCCTTGCAGATCCGCTTGTTGTGGACATGGGAATGGGCATCCACGTCCTTGGACTGGCACACACAGGCCAGACAGGCTCCCACCCCGCAGGCCATCTTCTCTTCCAGGGAAAGATAGCATTCGATCTGATGCTCCAGAGCATACTGCTTGACTGCACGAAGCATAGGACCGGGACCACAGGCCAGAATCACATCCCCGCATATCTGGTTCTCCCTCACGGCATCCAGCACATTTCCCCTGGTTCCTGCGCTGCCGTCCTCTGTAGCCACATACACCGTTCCAAGATTCAAAAAAGCTTCCTTTAAAAAGACCTGATCCCGGTACCCCAGAACCACTGTTTTCTCACCTTGCAGTTCTTTCGCCGCCTGAAGCATCGGAAAAATCCCGATGCCGCCTCCCAATATCAATACCTTTTTATGGGGTGGCAGCTGTGGAAATCCATTTCCCAAAGGCCCCAGGACCGTGATGGGATCCCCTTCCCTATAGGACGAGAATTCCCTTGTCCCTGCACCTGCAACCCGGTATACAAGCCTTAAATCTCCCTGATCCTTATGAATCTCGCAGATGCTGATAGGCCGTGGAAGGAGCCGGGATCCGTCCCTTGAATAGATGGAAAGAAACTGTCCGCTATGTGCCTGGGAGGCAATCTCCGGTGCGTGGATCCACATGCTGAATATATCTTCTAAAAGCTTCTCCTGGCTTTTTATCCGTAGGGTCTGTTTCACTTTTGTCATAGAGTTCTCCTCATCCTAATACTCGGTTAATATCGGAAACCATGTCAAGCACAGCCTGTCTGGAGGCTTCCGAAAAACGCTCCGGGCCAAATTCGGCGTACTTTTCCTGCTTGTAGGCAGCGATGATTCCTCTGGAAGAATTGACAATGGCACCCAGCCCATCTCCATGAAAGCAATACCGCAAATCCTCTGCCGTCCCTCCCTGAGCACCATATCCTGGAACCAGGAAATATGTATGGGGCATCTGTTCCCTCAATATCTTGCTCATCTCCGGATAGGTGGCCCCTACAACAGCCCCTACGTTGCTGTAGCCCTTCTCCACAGACATAGCCCCCCACTCTGTCACTTTCTCCGCCACCAGCTGGTACACTGGACGGTTGTCCACCAGACGGTCCTGGAACTCTCCGCTGGAAGGATTGGAGGTTTTAACCAGCACAAAGATCCCCTTGTCTTCCTGATTGCACACATCCACAAAAGGCTTCACGCCATCGGTTCCCAGATAGGGGTTTACTGTAATGAAATCGGTTCCAAAGCCGGTTAGTTTTTTTCCTCCCACCTGAACCCGTCCCAAATGGGCTGTTGCATAGGCTGCTGAGGTTGAACCGATATCTCCCCGCTTCACATCTCCGATCACCAAAAGCCCTTTTTCATGGCAATAATCAATGGTCTTCTTGTAAGCGATAAGTCCCTCGATCCCAAACTGCTCGTACATGGCGGCCTGAGGCTTTACTGCAGGGATCAGATCGTATATATGGTCAATGATCTCCTTGTTGTACTGCCAGATCGCTTCCGCTGCCCCTTTCAAAGATTCTCCCTGTTCTTCTATAGCACGTTCCAAAATATGGCTTGGAATATAGCTTAACATTGGGTCTAACCCAACACAGATCGGTGCATTTGTCTTCTGGATCTTCTCAATCAATTTCTGAATCATGATATCCTCCTTGGTTTACATGGGTACACGGCATATGATATACTATATATACTAGGAGCTCTTGACGCGGCCCCATAGTTTTAACAATCTTACCATAAATGGGAATGGGTTTCAAGGTTGTATTTTCCAAAATTTCCGGGCTAAGCGTTCT
>JAETTS010000401.1 GCA_021769025.1 Enterocloster bolteae | reverse complement strand
GCGGCTACGCCCAACAGCCTTGCATGGAGCCCCTTTTCAATGTAATACATGGGGCCTCCGTAATAGCTTCCGTCCGCACCTTTTTGACGAAACACCAGTCCCAACACAATTTCAGCATACTTTGTGGCCATGCCTAAAAATGCAGCTGCCCACATCCAGAACAATGCGCCCGGTCCTCCTCCAATCAATGCAGTGGCGACACCAACAATATTTCCGCTTCCCACACAGCTGGCTATCGCCATATAAAGCGCCTGGATAGAGGATACGGTTCCCTTATGGTCCCGGGTACCCTCTGTTTTCTCTTTTTTTGGACATAATTCCTTTATGATCCAGGGGATGGACCTGAACTGGATTCCGCCCGTGGCAATGGTGTAAAACACTCCCAGCCCCAGCAGCACAAACAACATCCAGTTCCCCCACAGCAGGCCGGCCAGATTCCCCAGTACTGCCTCTGCTGTTTTCATCACTTCAACCGGTTCCTTCCCTCCGCCTGCGGCATATCAAATCCCATGACAGATGCCAGTGTAGGCGCTATATCAATCAGATTCATGGACCCTATGTCGCATTTTCGTTCTATCCCGCATCCCTCAATCATGAAGGATGCCCTCATCTCCTCAAATCGTTCACAATAACCATGCTGGGCTTTCTGATGCAGTGTTTCCGTACAGTAATCCCCTTCTGCGTCATCCCGTATTTCATATCCCTTCCGGGAAACCAGCACATAGTCAGCCAGTGGGAAACCTCCCCTCTCTATGGCCTGCGCCCGGTCCAACACCTCCAGGATTCCAAAAACCGGATCGGATGACAGCTCCTTCATTATCTGATCCAGCTTTCTTCTTGCATCCTCATCCTGTCCATTCTTTAGCCGGATTTCAGACATCCCCCCCGCGCGCTGGGACCAGGCCCTCCAGTCCGTCACCCTGCCGTTCCCATCTGTAGTGATAAGCCCTGCTTCCCTCAGCTTTACGTTGGGCCGGATATTATACCGGTTATCCAGTGTCCCATGGTCGGATACCACACAGACAACGGCCTGGTCATCTGTCATACTATGTACCTTTTCAATCAGATCCCCCAGCATTTTGTCAATGGCCTCAATTGCATGTGCTGCCTCTTTGCTGTACACTCCGTACTGGTGGGCCATCTCGTCAAAGGATGCAAAATAGGCGGTCATGAAGAAAGGACATTTCCCAGCCTTTGGCGCTAGTTTATGGTCCAATACCCACATAGCTGCCCGGTATCTCTGCCTGTCCCCTGCTTCCGTCAGGTCCAGCCCCCCTGCGTACCTTCCAATCTCCTTTTCCATCTCCAGAATCATGCCCTGGGGCACGGACATGGCATCAATAAAACGGCTGTCAAGCTCCGTGCCGTCCCACCAGAATTCAGGTGCCATAAAGTCTCCTCCGGCAGCCACAGAAGTGGGAAAGGCCACGCTGGCAGACAAATATCCATGTTTTCCGGCAGCCTCCCACAAATTTTCCGCCTTTTTGCTGGCAAACCAGTGCCATGCCCCCATATGTTCCCCCATAGGGTCAAAAATACCATTGTTATAAATACCATGGGTGGCTGGATTAGTTCCCGTTATGATGCTTTGATGACAGGGATACGTAAAGGTAGGGAACACACTCTGAACTCCCCCGCCTGCAAATGTACCATTCTCCACAAAATATTTGCTTATATTAGGAAGACTGATTCCCAGACGCTCCTGTTCAAAAACAAACTCCGGTTTTAACGCGTCCACGGATACCAGCAATACGCTTACCTTATTTCTCTCCATATCCTTTATCCCCCTTAGTTTTCCGGTTTCTCAACAGATATGCCTGCCTGCTCAAACGGCCGTATCTGCTCCTTCGATGCCTCGGAATCAGTAATAATCATCCCCACCCGGTCAATATCACACATCTTCACCAGGGAATTCACCCCCAGCTTGGTACTGTCCGCAATGACAATGGTCTGGTCTGACGCTTCCATCATCTTTTCCTGCACGATAATTTCATCCATGCGCTGGTAAGTGATCCCCCTGTCTACCGAGATACCGCAGGTGGTCAGGAAAAATGTGTTTATACTTAATTTAGAAAATATCATGCCGGCAATATCAGACACAAAAGCCATCTCCTCAGGGCGGTACACACCCCCGGTGGCAATGAGCGTGATTCCCTTTGTATCGGCCAGCTCATTTAATATGGCGATGGAATTGGTAACGACTGTCAGGGAACGGAATGTCCTCTTTATGACACGGGCCAGCTCATAGGCAGTGGTTCCCGAATCCAGCGCAATGGATTGGCCCTCTTTAATAAAGCGGACCGCAAACTCTGCAATCTCCACCTTGCTCTCCAGATTCTCTCTCTCCCTGGCCGAAAAATTCTGATATTGGATGGTCCGCTCCCCGGGCATCTCTTCCTTGTCAGCTAAAAAAGCCCCTCCTCTCGTACGCCGTATCAGTCCCTGAGCCTCCATGTTTTCCAAATCCCTGCGGACTGTTTCGGGAGAAACCCCCATCTTCTTCTTTAAATCCGCAACCTTAACGCTTCCGTCCGTCTGCATCAGGTTTATTATCTTTTGGTACCGTTGTTCCGCCAGCATCCGCAAACGCTCCTTTCTTCCCCTTAATTAGCTTGTTTGTACTTTTTTTAACTACTTTTAACTCATAATAGCACACACAAGCACACTATTCAACCCTTTTTCTCCGCAAAACATCACAAAATCGCTTATTTATTTTCGTATAAATTCCACAATTTAACTCATTTTAACTCATATTAACTTGACTTAGCTTATTTTACCACATATACTGTGTGTACGGAAACAACCAAACACAATAGAATAAAAAGTAAAATCAGGAGATGAAAAAATGAAAACAATTGCAGACAACCGTCAATCAAAAAAGTGGATTTCATTTGGAACATTGGTGCTGGGTGCCGGAACCATTTATAAGCTGGGGTGTTTAAAGGATGCTTTTTATGTTCCCATGCAGGAATTTATGGGACTCACACACACACAGATAGGTACAGCCATGAGTGTGGCCGGACTGATTTCCACTTTCGGCTTT
>JAETTS010000400.1 GCA_021769025.1 Enterocloster bolteae | reverse complement strand
CTTCCATGGTCAGCACCTCTCCTTTACATACATTTATTATAGGGCATATGTTATTTTATGATTCCACTTTAACGCAAATCCCACCCTGTGTCTATTGCATTTGCCACATATTGGCAGTCCGTTGTCAATCTTAGCCCTATTTGTGCACTTATGACTAACTGCAATAAGGGGCCGCCAAAAAGAACAATACGAAAAACATGTGTAATATCATTGGAAAAGGAAATCTCCGGAAAAACCATAAACATGATTTTTCCGGAGGTCGATTTTTAAAGAGAAAAAACAGGGAATCGTTGGGAAAAGGGTGAGTAATTATGAGATATTAGATTATACTGGCTTTTTATTATATTACAAACTGCTCTATGTAACGTTTTGAAAGCTTTAAGCTGTCCAGAATCCTTTCCCGGTCCGCCTCAAATGCCCGGTCCTCAACTTCCACACAGGTAAACCCATCATAACCAATATCTGTCAGCGCAGACACATAACGTCCCCAGTCCACATCTCCCAGTCCCGGAAGCTTGGGCTCCATATATTCCAGCGGATATGCCATAATTCCCACATCCTTAAGCTTCTGGGGATAAACCTTAATATCCTTATAGTGTACATGGAATATCCTCTCTCTGAATTCATAGATAGGCTGAATATAATCCATCATCTGCCACACAAAATGGCTGGGATCGTAATTGATGCCAAAGTTTTTGCTGGGTATTATATCAAACATTTTTCGCCAAAGGGCGGGTGATGTAAACAGATTATGCCCCCCTGGCCACTGTTCTCTTCCAAACAGCATCGGACAGTTTTCAATTGCGATTCTGACCCCGTGCTCCTCAGCATATTGGATAATAGGAGGCCATATCCGGCCAAATGCCTCAAGATTTTCTTCCACGCTCTTAGTCTGATCCCTGCCCACAAAGGTGGTGACCATTCCAATGCCCAGCTTTTCTGAAAATGCAATTACCTTTTTAAGGTGCCGTATGGCATCCTCCCGTTTCTGAAAATCACCGTCCATGGTATTGGGATAATATGCCAGGGCGCTGATCTCAACTCCTGTCTTTTTACATGTCTCATGAATATGCGCCACGTACCCACGGCTGTCATTATCCACGTCAATATGGCTTACACCCGCATAGCGGCGTTCCGCTTTCCCTTGGGGCCAGCACGCGGCTTCCACGCACTCATACCCCAGTCCGGCAGCCGTATCCATCATTTCCTCAAAAGTCCATCCATCCAGGATGGCACTTACAAACCCTAACTTCATTTCATTCTCCTTAGCCTATTTTAATTGTTTTTCCTGTTTTGGCAGATTCTATACTTGCAAAAACTGCTTCCATAGCGCTGAGTACGCTTTTTCCACTGAGCTGTGCTTCCTTTCCGTGAACAATACAGTCCATAAAGGCATCTATTACACCTGATTTTGTCTGCTTGTCATTGGTCTGAATCTGATCTACATTGTACAGGATAGCCTCATTGTCCGGCTTTATAATCTTGATGCAGTATTCCGGGTCTTCATAGATACGCATAATCCCCTTGGACCCATACAATATGGTGGAGTTGTCTTCCTGACCATAGTAAGTCCAGCTGGCTGTCATAGTTCCCACTGCGCCTGATTCCATCTTATAGATACAGATGGCATTGTCATCCACCCCGATCAGGTTTCCGCTCCCATCTTTTTTATCCAGGGTGGTAATCACAGCTGTAGTCTCTGCTACGTATTCTCCCATCAGGTACTGGATCAGATCTGTCTTATGGATTCCCAAATCTGCCATAGCTCCCATGGCAGCCTTTTTTTTGTCAAAAAACCAGGTATTACTGCCGGGATCAATGCTCCAGCTTTCCGGCCCTCCATGTCCAAAGGTAGTCTTAAAGGTTATAACCTTTCCAATATCCCCGCGCTCAATCAGCTTCCTGGCAAGCGCATGGCCTTTGGCTAGTCTCTGATTCTGCCCAATCATAAGGCATTGTCCTGTTTTCTCAGCAGCTTCTGCCATCTGGCGGCACTCCTCAAGGGTTACTGCCATTGGTTTTTCGCAAAGTACATCCTTCCCCGCCTTCAGTGCCGCAATGGATATCTTTGCGTGAAACTCATTGGGAACACATATGGAGACAGCGTCAATTTTTTCATCCTCCAGCAGTTCTTCATATGTCTCATAAACTCGGCCTCCGTATGTACCGGCGAGTTCTCTGGCCCTCTCCGGGTTCAGGTCATAAAACGCATCCAGTCTTGCGTCCCGGTGGTCTGCGTATTCCGGAATATGCCTTACCTGAGCAATCCTTCCGCATCCAATGATTCCTATACTTTTCATCATGAACCTCCCTAATTCTTTGTGAGCATATGGACTCTGATGGCGCTGATTCCCAGAGATATGATAATCAGGGCGCCGGAAGCAATCTCCTGAAGATAAGAGTTGACTCCCAGTATATTCAGCACGTTGGAGATAAGTCCCATAAGCAGTACGCCGAAAAATGTTCCAACAATATTTCCCTTTCCACCGTTAATAGGTGCCCCGCCAATTACCACCGCTCCCATGGCCTGAAGTTCATATCCCGCTCCTGTGGAAGGCAGGGCCGAGCCTACCCTGGACAGCAAGAGAACAGCAGCCAGGCCTACAAAAAAGCCATTCAGGGCAAAGAATATAAGCTTATTCCTGGTCACTTTGATACCTGACAGGAATGCCGCTTTCTCATTAGAACCAATGGCAAAGATACGCCGTCCTATCTGCGTATACCGCAGTATAATGCCAACCACCACACACCCCATCAGGCTGATAATAAAAATCAGAGGAATTGCCCCAAACAGGCGGAACCGGTTCATTGTGTCAAATTTTCCGTACACGGTCTGAATGACTCCTTTTGTCAGATAGAGGGCCGCTCCTGTATATACGCTGGTGGTTGCCAGCGAAATTATAAAGGAAGGCGCTTTAAAAAGAATCGCAAGTACCCCGTTAAAAAACGTACAGAACATGGCTGTGAGGATGCCCGCCGCCGCTGCTGCGGGAATGGGGATCCCCGCGTTCATCATCATGGCCATGAGACAGGAGCTTAATCCA
>JAETTS010000399.1 GCA_021769025.1 Enterocloster bolteae | reverse complement strand
TTGTTGGTCGCCACCACCCGCTGTCCGTCGCATAAGATCCCTCCGGTCCGGCCGCAACATAAGCCGCATCCAGGATGGGTGATGATCGCTCCTGCCTCTGCCAGAATCTTCATGGCCCCACAGGAAACCGCATCCTCATACACCTTCCGGCTGGCAGGCGTCACAATCAACTTCACGAAAGGCGACACCGTTTTTCCTTCAAGCACTCTGGCAGCAGCCTGGATATCCTCCAGCCTTCCGTTGGTACAGGAGCCAATAAACACCTGATCAATCTTGATCCCCTCCAGATCCCTGACATTGCGTATCTTATCTACCTGGGAGGGACAAGCCATCACCGGCACCATCTCCTTTGCCTGATACCGCATGGTCTTACAGTAGACTCCATCCTCGTCCCCATACAGCCCCTTCTGATACTCATCAAGCTCTATCCCGCAGTACTGCGCTGTCTTCTGATCCGGCGTAAACAATGCACATTTCGCCCCAGCCTCAATGGCCATATTGGCCATCGTCATACGGCTGGACAGGCTCATGTCTTCCACCGCAGAACCGGAGAATTCCAATGCCCGATAGGTGGCTCCGTCCGCCCCAAGGTCACCGATGATCCGTAAGATCATGTCCTTGGACATAACAGGCTTTGGCGCTTTCCCGTCAATCACGATCTTGATGGTTTCCGGCACTTTCACCCACAGGCTACCGGTACCAAGGATTGCCGCCATCTCCGTATAACCAATTCCGGTGGAAAACGCCCCCACGCATCCATAGGTGGTGGTATGGCTGTCTGTTCCGAACACGATATCTCCCGGCTTCACATAACCTGCCTCCGTCATCAACTGATGACAGATGCCATCACTCCTGTGGACATGTGTTATACCATAGGTTTTTGCAAAGGCATCCCCTACTTTGTAATGTCTGGTGTCATCTAACTGGCTGGCCGGCACCAGGTGGTCATAAATTAAAACAGTTCTTTCCGGATCCCATATTTTCTTAAATCCCATCTCATGAAATTTATCCACAATAAAGGGAATCATAATATCATCCAGCATCACCCAGTCCACTGGAACTGTCACAATATCTCCCGGCTTTACCGATTTTCTTCCAACTTTATGGGATATGATTTTCTCTATGATTGTCTGACCCACTGTCTTTCTCCTCTTTCCATATTATCCTTGCATGATACCACGAATTGTTACACACTTCAAAATCCGCCTGTGCCCCATTTCACTTGAACATGTCTATCCCAGTAGACAGGACACTAGTCCGCCTGCCCCAGGCCGTTGCGGGCTCTCATAGCCTTCACCAAACCTCCGGCTTCAATGATCTCCACCAGATTCTCCGGCAGTGAAGCGATGGGGTAACATTTCCCATTGTGCTCAATCTCTCGATTCACCGTAACCGTAATGGTATCCCCTTCTTTCACATGGTCATACAACTTTGGCTGCTCGATCAAGAGAAGCCCGTTATTGATGGAATTGCGGAAAAAAATGCGTGCAAAGGATTTGGCTACAATACACCTGATCCCAAGGGCCTTGATAACCTCCGGAGCCTGTTCCCTGGATGAGCCGCAGCCAAAATTCTTCCCGGCCACAATCACATCCCCCACACCTATCTGAGTTGCCAGTTCCGGCCGCAAAGGGCTGAACCCGTGAAACTTCATATCCTCAACCGTCTTCAACGCCAAATATTCCGTAGGGATGATAATATCCGTATCGATATCATCCCCCAGCATCCAAACCTTTCCTGTAAACTGTTCCATACGTTCTCTCTTTCTATCCTGCTCTTTCCCAGGTTACTTTTTCAGATTGTTCTCTTTATCAAAAAAAGCTTTCTCTAGCATGACATATTCTTCTGCTGAACACAATTCTTTACACCTTCTTTTATATTCGCCAGTACATTTTAACATACTAAAAATCTTATCACAGGGAAACAAGGTACATTGATTACACTTTTAATTCATCATCACTGTGTGCATGATAGCGAGGACATTCCATACAATTATCCCCGCATAACGTGATTGTTTCTTCCATCCCATTTCCCTCTTTTTCCTTTAATCCAGCATATCCGCCGTGCAGATCTCCCCTTTCACTGCCGATGCTGCCACCGTCGCCGCCGACCCCAGATAAACCTTGGAAGAAGGATGTCCTGCCCTCCCTTTAAAATTTCTGGTTCCGGTACTGATAAGCACTTCATTCTCTCCGATGACTCCCTGGCAGCTTCCCCAGCATACACTACAGTTAGGGTTCATCACAATGGCCCCGCTCTCCATAAAGATATCAATCAGCCCTTCCTCAAGGGCCTGTAAGTACACGGTCTTGCTGGCCGGAACCACCAAAAAACGCACATGATCCGATACCCGCCTCCCCTTCAGAATCGCGGCTCCCACTCTCAAGTCATCCAATCGCCCATTGTTGCAGGAACCTAAAAACGCCTCATCAATTCTTATGCCGCAGACATCCTTTGCGGGAACCACATCATCCACAAAATCCGGCTGTGCTGCCACAGGCTGAATTTTTGACAGATCAAAGGTGTATTCCCTGGCATATACCGCATCCTCATCACTGCGAAAAACCGCCTTAGGCTTCCGTCCGCAGGCATCCAGGTAGGCCAGTGCAATCTCATCCGCCTCAAAAATCCCAGTTTTGGCACCTGCCTCCACTGCCAGATTGCACAGAACCATCCGGTCACTGACGCTAAGGGACTTGACCCCCTCGCCGCCAAATTCCATCACCTGATAATTTACGCCGTTGGCACCGATCTCTCCAATTATTGTCAACATCAGATCCCGCGGATAGACTCCCTCGGGAAGAGCCCCAACAAGATTGAATTTTACGGTCTCCGGCACCAAAACCCAGGAAGTCCCTGTAACCATACCGTACAGCAAATCCGTACATCCCACGCCAGTTCCGAATGCTCCCAGGGCCCCATAGGTACAGGTGTGGCTGTCCGCGCCGAAAATCAATTCTCCCGGGCATACGTAATGTTCCATCATGATCTGATGGCAAACCCCCTGCCCTTCCCAGAAATCAATCTGATGCTCTCTGGCAAAATCC
>JAETTS010000398.1 GCA_021769025.1 Enterocloster bolteae | reverse complement strand
ACAATGTGTCACTAACATTCTCAAAGTCTTGTCCAGGAAAAAAAACCACTGGCCTTGACCACTAAAGTTGAGTCCAGACTCATGGGCTACAGGATAGCAGATTGAACTGAGTCTGAATTCCCATGAGTATGACCTCTGGCTGCTCCCTAGGCTCAGTATAGATGAGCATGAGAAGGCACCATTGCTGTGTTTGCAGGAGTAGCAGAGAGCTCAGAATACGTGACCCACTCCTAACCCAGACTGGAGCCACTCTGGGGAGGAGATAGCATCATTTGATGGTCTTATGCGGGACACTGTGCTCTGGTTTGTGGCACATACAGCTCCTGTCTTTCTTGCTGACAGTTCAGATCCTCAGCTGGCCTCATCACGGACAGTCCCATGAGGAGTGGGTGTTTGTTTCCTGCTTCACAGTTAG
The DNA here is from genome assembly GCA_021769025.1 of Enterocloster bolteae. Next base: position 2,659 of record JAETTS010000398.1, on the reverse strand, counting down.
GGCAGGAACAAGCCCAGACGCAGTGAGTAAGGACAGTGCTTCTGTCTTGACCCAGCTTCCTTGTCCTCCCCCCTCCCCCAACTCATATCAGGAGCCACCCAGAGACCTTCATAGGAGTGTGGGTCATGTTAATCGGAATGCACAGCTGGAGATTAAATTCTGGGTAAGGTCTCCATACAGCCCTGGTGGCTCCCACACCCTGCCTACCTAAGTTTTCCCAATTGGGTCCTCAGGGTCGTGGAGAATCTTCTACAGGCTGCCGTGAAGATACAGCCAGTTTCTTGGTAACATTGTGTTTAGCAGAGGTTCTCTGCTTCAGGCACAGGGCCTTCCAGTGAGAGGGTTTGCTGAGTAGCACACCAGGACCAGAAAAGTGTAGAGCCCTCCAGTGGTAGACATGAAGTACTGCAGGAGTTTATTTCCTGATTTCTTCACATCTACCTTGTTCTAAAGGCTTTTTGTCAGACACATAGGGACCTAAGAAACTTGAGTTTGCACCCCCATAGGGAACCCAGGACACTAAACCAGCAGCCCTGTTAAACGTCGGCAGAGGACAGTCTGGGCTCTGTGTTTATAGAATGGCTCTAGACTGGTATGAAGACTGATTGACCAGCCAGTCAAGGAGAGTTAGGGACAGTTAGAGACTTGGAGGAGAGCATGAGCGGCAGACACAGCAGAGTCCAGGCCAACAGTGGAACCAGTTCATTTAATAGAGAAGCATATGCCCTCCCAAAAGGCTGTCAGCTTAAGGCACTGCACTGAAGACCTGACCCAATAACATGCCCAATTTACACATCACCCACCTGTGGCTTGTGGAGGGTCCTCAGGGTAGATCCTAAAGTCCATCATGGCTGAAAGGCAGAAGTTTGCACATCATTGCAATGTGGAGGCTACTCTCTGCTGATGGGACCCACACACTCTGTGAAAAAGTTTGCTTAAGTGAAAGTTGGCCGTCCTTGAACTCTCTGGTCTTCCAGGGTAGTGTGTGTTGACCACATGCAGAGCCATTCCTGAAAAACGTAAGAGCCAAAATTCAACAATAGGGAGAGAATCCTGTGCCAGATGGAATCCCTCAGGCCAGTGCGGATTCAGAGACATCCTATGCCATGGCATGGAGGCTCCCAAGAACTTCTAGGATCAATGTGAGCCACACCAGAGGCCACAGTCTATCCTGGGAGAACATTAAAGTATCTGGAATTATCAGGGACCCTAAGGTAGGTTCGTCAGGATATGGAGCTGATGCATGGTGGGATGCTTGGAGGATACAGCCTAAGGCAACGTAGAGGAAAGTGTGTTATGAGAGCTAAGACAGAGCAACCACACAGTCTGAGAACAAGTTTGCTTAAGTGAAATTTGGCCGTCCTTGAACTCTCTGTTCTTCCAGGGTAGGATGGCCTATCCGGCCCAGGACAGAGTGACTATGCCAGAATTACAATGGTCTGTAATAGAGATGGAGAAGGTGTCAGGATGGGACTTGGGCAGTGGATGGAGCTCTATGACTGCAAAGCCTGCCTAGGCTCCCAGGACCCAGAGCTGGCTGCTGCAGGAAGTCCTAGATCACAACTCTGCCGTTCCTCTTCCCAGGTCTTGCTTTTAACTACTGGACCCAACACAAAGCCTCCCTTGCAGGCTTACCAGAGCATGAAAACGAAATGGCCACCTCCTGTAACAAGAAACACTTCTAGAAGAGGAAGGAGACATCAATACATTCACAAAACCTTCAACTCGAAATCTGTCTTGCCAATAAGTGTGCAGGGATAAAGGTAAAGCAGATATTGAGGGACCAACCAGTCAATGACTGACACAAAGTGAGTTCTGTCTCATGTGACAGACACAACCTCTGACGCTATTTATGATATTCTTTCTGATTTACTTGCAGACAGAAAAGTAGCACACCTGTCTCCAGAGGCTTCACTCAGCAGCTGAAAGCCACAGCCAATCCTCAGATGGAGCTCGGGAAGTCTTGTGGAAGAGTGGGGGGAGAGTGACAAGGAAACTGGTTGGGTTAAAACACTACAAGAAGTCCCCGACAGTCAGATACCTTGGACCATGGAGTATGCTAGAGCCTGTGCAACCAACCCCAGAGCCGGGTTAGCTATCTGCAGTTGGTCTCCATGTGGGTCATCTGACAAGTAGATCCAGGACTGTCTCAGTCTGTGTTGCCTGCCATTGGATCTGTTCCCCATACCCGGACTGCCTGATTGTAAATCTGTGGGGCAGAATGTGCTCGGGCCACCTGGGACTAGATGTCCCGGGGTGGTGTGGTACCCAGGGACTCTCCCCTTGTCCAAAGAGAAGGGAGAGCATTATGGTAGAAAGGATTTGTAAGGTGGGACTGGGAAGGGAAGAGGGAGAGTGACTGGGATCAGGATGTAACCTGAATAAAGAAGACATTATTGGAAGTAAAAAAGTTAGCCTGGAAAATGGAAAGATTGATAAGTGGCTAAGAGCACTGAATGCTCTTTCAGAGGTCCTGAGTTCAAATCCCAGCAAACACATGGAGGCTCACAAATGTCTCTAATGACATCTGATGCCCTCTCTGGTCTTTCTAAATACAGCTACCCTGTACGTATGCATAACGAATGATTGATTGAATGAATGAATGAATGAATGAATAAATAAATAAATTTTACCTAGTCTTAGTTATCAGGCACTGAAT
>JAETTS010000397.1 GCA_021769025.1 Enterocloster bolteae | reverse complement strand
TCAATATTGCCACAGATGTATTGATAACGGTTGCCAATTCCTTTGAGGATATGAAGCAGAAGCCGGACTTTAAGTATAATACAGGCATGTTTGTCAATTCACAGGCCTGCGCAAGGGAGTTTATTAAGGGAAAGATGAGAGAATTTGCACTGATGGATTAATATATCAAAAAGGAGAAGATGACTTATGAAAAAAAGCATGAACAGATTCGTATGTGGGTTGACAGCAGCCGTGATGATGGGTACATTAACAGCCTGCTCCGGCGGTCAGGGGGAGACAAAGCCGGCAGTTCCGGCAGGCAGTGAATCAGCCGGAAATTCAGAGAGTGCCGCCCAGCAGGGAGAGGCCCAGGCAGAGATGAAGGCCACTGTTATCTGGAGGGCCTTTGACGACCAGTTCCAGAGCGGATTCCGCATCATTATGCAGAACGAGGCTGAAAAGTCGGGCGGTATCACCCTGGATATGCAGGACGCGGCAAATGACGTATCCACGGCCAATTCCAAATTAGAGGTGGCCCTGAGCAAAAAGACGGATGTGGTTGCCATATGCGCGCCTGACAGGGAGAGCATTGAGAACATGATGAAGAAATGCGATGCTGACGGCGTGCCGGCTGTATTCTTCAATATGGAGCCGATGGAAGATACCATGAACCGCTACGAAAACATCTGGTATGTAGGCGCCCAGGCCAAACAGTCAGGCGAAATGTGCGCCCAGGCACTGATTAACTACTGGAATGACAATAAAGATATTGCAGATAAAAACGGGGACGGAAAACTTTCTCTGGTCATTCTTCAGGGAGAAATCGGCCAGCAGGATGTGACACTTCGCACAGATGCGTATAAAGAGACCCTGGAAAAGAACGGAATCGAATATGAGATTCTTGCCTGCGATACCGCCAACTGGGACCAGGCCCAGGCACTGGATAAAATGAATGCGTGGATTACCGCTTACGGAATCGACGGGATTGAAGGTGTCCTCTGCAACAACGACTCCATGGCTATGGGCGCGGTGCAGGCCTGCATCAACAATGGCTATAACTCAGGGGATGCTGAGAAGTTTGTTCCCATCGTGGGAATTGATGCTAATATCGACGCCCTGGAGGCAATGAAGGCAGGTTCCCTTCTGGGCACTGTGCTGAATGACAGGAAGAGCCAGTCTGACGCCATCATCAATGTGATAAAGGCAGTACATGCAGGAACGGAAATCACAGAGGACGTGGTAGGCGTGAACTGTACGGTTGACGGAAAATATGTATGGGTACCGTATGTGATTGTTGATGAAAGCAATTTAAGCGCAACCCTGGAGGACATGCTGGCAGTGGCCCAATCCGAATAAGGAATCTGGAGGATGCAGATGGAAGAATACAGACTGAAGATAGCAAATATGTCTAAATCCTTCCCCGGAGTAAAAGCCCTTGACAATATTAAGCTTGCGGTGAAGCCTGGAAGTGTACATGCATTAATCGGCGAGAACGGGGCCGGCAAATCCACTTTGATGAAGTGTCTGTTCGGCCTGTATCATCCGGACAGCGGTACCATTGAAATTGATGGCCGGGTCATGGATATCAAAGATCCCAATGATGCGCTGAAAAACGGCATTTCCATGATTCACCAGGAGCTGAATCCGGTTCCTTACAGGAATGTGGTGGACAATATATGGGCGGGCAGGTTCCAGACAAAAGGCATTGTGGTGGATGAAAACCAGATGATGGAAAAGACCAGGAACCTGCTTCGGGATTTGGATTTTGATATAGACGTGACAACCTTTGCAAAGAACCTCTCCGTTTCACAGATGCAGGCAATTGAGATAGCAAAGGCTGTCTCATATAATGCAAAAATTATCATTATGGACGAGCCGACCTCCTCACTGACTGTGGCAGAGACACAGCATCTTTTTAAAATCATTGACAAGCTTAGAAAGGAAGGGCGCTCTATTATCTATATATCCCACAAGCTGGAGGAGATATTTGAGATAGCGGACGAGATAACAGTGATGCGGGACGGCCAGTACATAGGCACATGGGATATAAAGGACATTACCATAGACCAGCTGATAGGCCAAATGGTGGGAAGAAAGATGAACGAGCGATTTCCTTTGTGCGAGGACGCAAGAACAGATGAGGTGATGCTGCAGGTAAAGAACTTTACCAGTGCAGACCCGCGATCCTTTAAAAACGTGTCCTTCGACCTTCATAAGGGGGAGATACTGGGCATAGGCGGACTGGTGGGGGCACAGAGGACAGAGCTCATAGAAGCCATATTCGGCCTGCGAAGAATTGTAAGCGGGGAACTGACTGTCAATGGAAAAACAGTGGTCAACCATTCACCCCAGGATGCCATACGCAACGGCTTCGCCCTTCTGACAGAAGAGCGCAGGGCAACGGGAATCATTCCCATGCTGTCAGTCTGGGACAACGCCCTGACGGTTGCCTATAAGAAACTGACAGGCAATGTTTTCGGATACATCCATACGAAAAAACTGTCCCCCAGCGTTGACAAGGTGTGCACGGATCTGGATGTCCGCATGGCCGGGACAAAAACGCTTATCAAGAACCTGTCGGGAGGGAATCAGCAGAAGGTGCTGATTGGCAGATGGCTGCTGGCAAACTGTGATGTCATTATGCTGGACGAACCCACCAGGGGAGTGGATGTGGGCGCTAAATATGAGATATACCGAATCATGCAGGATTTAGTGAAAAAGGGAAAGGCGATCATTATGGTTTCCTCTGAGATGCCGGAGTTGTTGGGAATGTCGGATCGTATCATGATTATGTGCGCCGGAAAGCAGACAGGTATCCTTGGCAAAACCGAGGCTACCCAGGTTGAGGTGATGAAGTACGCCACCCAATTTGAAGATAAAACGAAAGAAGGAGTGTCAGTATGAAAATAAAGGAGTTGACAGCAAAAGACATAAAGAATATCATGATGGATAAAGCTCTTATCATCGTGCTGGTATTCATGATTATAGGAATTATCATAATCGAACCTTCTTTTCTGCAAATAAGAGTATTGACAGACATACTGACCCAGTCTGCCGTTAAAATGATATGTGCATTGGGGCTGATGTTCGCTCTGCTCTTAGGAG
>JAETTS010000396.1 GCA_021769025.1 Enterocloster bolteae | reverse complement strand
GAGACCAGACAGTACGACTGTATCTGGAGGATTATGTGAACACATACTTAAGAAGGCTGTATCCAAAAGGTGGACAAGACTTGCGGGTAGGTGTGCTGTTGGGCACATCAGAGGAACATGACGGTACACCGTATTTATTTGTAGACGGCGCGTTGGAGATGGATGATGTGGCGGAGAGCAGTGACAAAGTGGTGCTTTCTGAAAGTGCCTGGAAAAAGGCATACAAAACCATGGAAGATATGTTTCCCAAACGAGAGATCATGGGATGGTTTCTATGTGGTGAATCTGGGACAACCTTAAGTCCCTTAAATTATTGGAAACAGCATGGGCAGTATTTCTCCAAGAAAAATCAGCTGATGTACCTAAATTCTGGGTTGGAAGGGGAAGAAGCCGTATATATCACATCGGAGGATGGTTTTTACAAGCTTCAGGGCTACAGCATATACTATGAGCGGAACCAGATGATGCAGGACTATATGATTCTGCGAAAGGATGCCAGAAGAGTGGAATCCGGATCCGGTGATTCTGTGATCCGGGATTTCCGCCAGAGAATGGAAGATAATAAAAGCCAGGCAGCGGCGCAAAGAGGAACGATTCGGACCTTGGGAACCTTGTGCAGTGCCCTGGCTGTTGTAGTGTTGGCAGGCGGTGTGGCCATGTTCAACAATTACGAAAAAATGAAAGACATGGAGGCAGTTTTGACCGCTGCCCTTCCGGATCAGGTTGTGGCCAAAGGAGAAGAACTGCCAGATGAAGAACTCTGGGTCGAAGAGGCATCCGGCAATGTATATCCTACGGTTGCTCATGAGACCATGTCTTCTACCTATCCAGATGGACAGGCTACACAAGAAACCCATATGGATCCCAGCCAGGCTCAGGCAGAAGAGGGAGATAACGGGGAGGAAGATATCGGCGGGGAGGAACTGGCGGAAGGAAGCGGAGAAAAAACCATAGATTCAGACAATAACAAAGCATCTGATACTCCAGAACCTTCCCAAGATGGCCAGGCTAGACAGGCCCTTTCCGATGGGAATGTCTACACAGTCCAGGATGGAGAGACGCTGTATGGAATCTGCCTGAAACTTTATGGAAACGGAAGCATGTTAAGCAAGATCTGCGAGTTAAATGGACTGGAGGATGAAAATAAGATTATATCCGGCCAGAATTTGATTCTTCCGTAGGAACGCATTCTGTGCTATACTATTATACGGAAAATTTGGCATTACCAACAGGAAAAATAGGTTTTGGAGAAATACAGATGAATGACATGAATTCCATGAGCCGGGAATTAAAGAAAAAGCAGCTTCGCAGTAGGGTGATAACCCCTGGTGATCCCCGGCCTCGTCCGCCAGAGGAAGAGGATGGGCAGGAGATCGTAAAAGCGGCGCACCAGAAAGTTGTACGGCGCCGATTGCTGATTCTGGCGTTGCTTCTCATATTGTTTACAGGGCTTGGTATCGGCTTTTACTGGTATCAAAAGTATTACCAATACGAGAATATTACCGAAGGCTGGGAACGGCAGCTAGAACGGGAAGGCAATTTTACTGCATATGAAAAGTTTGGAACCAATCTTTTGCGGTATTCTAAAGACGGGGCGTCTTACATAAATGCAGACGGTAAAGATGTATGGGTTCAGAGCTATGAAATGAAGTCTCCCATTGTGTCTGTCAATGGGAATTATGCGGCCATTGCGGATCAGCAGGGTAATAATATCTATATCTGTGACTTAAACGGCTGCCAGGGAGTAGCTACGACTGTGCTGCCGATCATCAAGGTGACGGTTTCCGCCAAGGGCGTGGTGGCAGCAATTTTAGAAGATCAGACCGCAAGTGCAAGCTATATCTATTTTTACCGAAAAGATGGTACAGAGATAAAGATTTTTATAAAAGGAGTGTTAGGCGGAGATATCGGATATCCTTTGGATATCAGTCTGTCTTCGGACGGGACGATGCTCATAGGCTCCTATGCGTTTATTGAAGGCGGCGTACTGAAAAACAGGGTGGCATTCTACAACTTCTCGGAAGTAGGGAAAAATGCTTTGAACCGGTTTGTAGGAGGCTTTCATGAGATATATGAGAACAGTATGGTGCCAAGGGTCCAGTATCTGAATGATACATACTCTGTGGCCTTTGCAGATAACAGCATTTCGTTTTATACATCGGCTGATGTCATGTCGCCTGCGTTGGTGACGCAGATCCCTGTGGAGGAGGAGATCCAAAGTGTATTCTGCGACGAAAACTATGCTGGCATTGTAGTAAAATCAACCTCGGGAGAATACGATTCCCGGCTGGATCTGTACCGTGCCAATGGGGAAAAGGTTTTCAGCCTGGATTTCAGCTTTAACTATGAGCATGTGGATATTGACGAGGATATGCTCTTTTTGTACAATGAAAACAGCTGCAGGATCTACAACAGTTCCGGCATCCTGAAGTATGAAGGAACGTTTGATTTTTCAATTTCCAAGATGAATAAAGGAACCCAGCCCAATCAAATAATTGTAGCGGGGCCCCAGGTCATTAAGGAGATTAAGCTGCATTGATCTTTTAAATTCTTAAGAAAAGAGGAAGAAACGACATGGGAAAAAAATGTATTGGTGTGGACGTGGGAGGAACCAGCGTAAAAATAGGACTGTTTGAAGTTACAGGAGAGCTTCTCAAAAAGTGGGAGATCCCTACCAGGAAGGAAGAGCAGGGCGCATACATACTGAATGATGTGGCGGACTCTATTTTAGATGTGTTAAAACAGGAGAACCTTTCAAAGGATGATATCATTGGGGCTGGAATCGGTGTGCCGGGGCCTGTGAAGAATAACGGCTATGTGGAAGTATGTGTGAATTTAGGCTGGAGAGACCGATATCCGTCTGCTGAATTAAGTGACTTGTTAGGAGGCCTTCCGGTGCTGTGCGGCAATGATGCCAATGTGGCGGCTCTCGGTGAGATGTGGAAAGGCGGAGGCGAAGGCTATACGGATATTGTCATGGTGACGCTTGGAACAGGTGTCGGTGGCGGTGTGATTCAGAATGAAAAGATCTTGTCCGGCAGGCATGGGCTGGCAGGGGAGATCGGTCACATCCATGTCCGTGATGAGGAGACAGAAGCA
>JAETTS010000395.1 GCA_021769025.1 Enterocloster bolteae | reverse complement strand
GAATCATGGGCTTTCGCCGGAAGGAGATTTTTGACAGTACAAAGATATGTTTTCTGGCGGTATCCGGTTTGGAAGATCGGATACCGCCTGTCTTCCTGTACAGTCTCACAAGCCTCTGGGATCCGGAAAATTTTAACGAACCACTCCGCTGCCATTGCATACCTGACATGTCCCTGTCCCGCGGCAGGTATAGCATTTATGAACCTTTCCCTCATCAGACCCGGTTCTGTTAAGGCCGTCACCGCCACAGACATAGCAATGTCCTGTACCTCTGCAGGTACGGCAGGTATCATCCACCGTCTCCTTACGTGTGGTTTTGGTATCCGAACTGCCGCTTGTTGATAAAGAACCGGAAGTGGTAGAATCGGAAGCAGAACTGCGGCCTTTCGCAATGTCATAAAGCTCTTTCACAGAATCCACCTGTTCGCCATAATTTAAGTTAAAGGAACCGGAGATGGGTATGACGGCATAGCCGTATCTGCTTCCGGTCTTTAAATCAGCCTCGAAGGTTCCTTCCAGGTGTGTGCCGTTTTCCTCGTTTGCTGTCAGAGTGTATACGGCTTTTTGTTTCGTTTTCTTTGAATACTGTTCATCTAAGCTATAATCCGGCCGGTAATAGATTGCAGAAAATTTTGTCACATTACCGGTCTGCGCTTTAGGATTCACTTCAAAACTAAGCATTTTTTCTATGGCGCCGCGGTCAGTTAATGATAGCCCAAGGAAATAATAACAACCGTTTTTGTCATTTTCCTCTGTCACTGCCACATAGAAAGTTTCCTCTTTTCCGTCAATGACAGCCTTTATAATATTTTTTTCCGATGCGGGCGAATCGGAATCAGAAGCATCTGCCTCAGAGGTTTTTGCCAGGGTGGTTTTGGAAGTTTTCGTTCTAGCCGCGGTTGTCTCCTTCTCATTTAATGAGATGGGCGATTCTTCTATTTCCTTCTTTAGTGTTTCATTCAGCTCTTTCAACTGGTCATCCGTCCTTGAGTCCCTCGGCACCAGTTTATCTATCGAATAACTCTTCTCTTTAGCAAGCACCTGTCCCATAAACATCCCACAGAATAGCACTGCCAACACACTGATTCTGAAAATTTTCTGTTTCATCACAATTCTCCTCTAAGTATAGCAGATGTACAGGTCCTCCATATATAACCATCTTACTATGCTGCCTATGCATTGTCAATAAGATCGGATGCCGCTTTTTCTTTTTGCGCCTTTTCAGGAGAAAAAAAGTCTGTTATAGTTAACTTCAAGTAACCGTTCAATATTTTTACAGAGACAGGAGAAGTCATGAAAAAGTATGAGGGAATCCGTAAATGGTATGAAAAAATCACATTTCAGCGCCTGTTAACTACTGTTATGATCGTGTTTGTCAGTGTGGTATTTCTTACATTCAGCGTCATTGTGGTATGTCTGTCAGAGGCGAAGATACGGCAGAATACCAGGGATAACATGACTATGGTCATGCGGCAGTTTGATGTGTATCTGGGAAATCATATCGCCAATATTTTCGAAGGGTTTAAAACTTTAGAGTCCAGCCAGAATTTGATGCAGCTGCGGGAGGTTTCCAGAGGAAAACGGCAGCTGTCCTATGCGGCAGGCAATTATATCTATCTCAACAAGCTGATGAGCCAGTTCCTAAGTGCCAATTCCGCCAGTGTCTATAATGTGTATCTCAATTTCGGAGACGGAAAAGTACTGACTCAGGGGTACGAGCAGGATCTATTAAAGATTCAGTATTCCTATGAGGTGTGGAAGGAGCGGTTTCCCAACAACCAGTATTACTGGCTGGATGCAGATTCCTACCGGGATCTGATACCGGATCCAGAGGTGGGGGCCGTGCTGTTCCATCTGTATGAGGGAACGAAAGACAGCCACAGCGGGATCATCCTGATTGCCATCAAGGATTCTTTGTTCAAAAACAGCATGGATACCATGAATCTGGACCAGAAAGCAAGCATCAATGTGGTGACAGGAGACGGGATCATCCATTATGGTGATGAAAAAGCCTGGGAGGCGGTGAAGGATAATCGGGCTTATCTAATGGGAAAAGAGATGGGGAAGGGTGTCATTACCACGGAAGTGAAGGACGGGTATTACTTTATGTACGAGAATCTTGACTTAACCGGCTGGAAGCTGGTGTACAATGTGGAGGAAAGCAGCATCTCCAACGCCCATTATATCATGACAGATATGATTGTTATCACCGGAATCACCATTCTTGCAGCGGCAGTATTCCTGGGCATGCTGTCTAAGGCCATCAGCCGTTCCCTCCGGATATTGAGCCAGAAGGTGGAGGCGGAGGATATGCTGGATCATGAGATTTCTCTCCGTTCTTATGCGGAGATCACCACGCTGTGTAACAGCCTGGAAAGCATGCGAAAGAGAATCAACCATCTGCTGGATCAGGTGAAACAGGAGCAGGAGGCCAAGCGCCAGACAGAGCTGGCCCTTCTCCAGGAACAGATTAACCCACATTTTTTGTACAATACCTTGTATTCCATCATGCAGCTGTGTGAGTTGAAGAAGCCGGAACAAGCCAGTGAGATGCTGGCGGCCTTGTCTCAATTTTATCGTGCAGGGTTAAACAAGGGAAACAATATCATCACTGTGGAGGAGGAACTGAACCATGTGAAGAATTACTTGTATATCCAGCATTTTCGCTATTCAGATCTGTTTGATTACACTATTGACTGTGACCCGGAGCTTTTAGGCTGCTGCATTCCCAAGATGTCGCTTCAGCCGTTGGTGGAAAATGCCATCTATCATGGAATCAAGAAGAAGCATGGATTTGGAAATATCTGTATTCTGGGCGGCAGCTATGATGGGAAACATGCCTATCTGGAAGTCCATGACGATGGGCCGGGATTCAGCGAGGAGAGGCTTAACCAGTTGAAACGCTATCTGGAGGAGGAGGTTTCCGGGGATAAAAGGATAAGCTTCGGGCTGAAAAATGTGGACTCCAGAATCAAGTTTGAGTTTGGCCGGCCAGCTGGTCTGGAACTGGAGTCTACTCCTCAGGATACCTGTGTGAGGATATGCTTTACTATGAGGAAGATGGAGGAATCGTAAGAAATGAATACACAGCAGCAGAATGTATAAAAAGGATAAGAAA
>JAETTS010000394.1 GCA_021769025.1 Enterocloster bolteae | reverse complement strand
GCATATCTGCCGCATAAATGGTGTTTCTAAGACAGACATTTCCTGTACGTGATCCGGATACAGAGAGACCCCTATCACTTTTCCATCTGCAATAATAGTTACCCGGGAGTACCGGAGCGTTGCGTAATCCTCCGGCAAATAGCGCTCATTGGCTTCCCTCATCGGGTCATAATACGACAAGTATTCGTTTAATGATTTCATAGACAGCGCACCTCTCCGCCTGTGTTACATCTGAAGTCCGCCCTGCATATGCTGGTTTTCTTCTCTGCTCTTCCATGCTTCGATCTCGTCCATCAGTTTGAATACATTCGGATTAGGACCGTACAGCATACTCCCGCTTTCATTAACCTCCACCACACGGCTGCCCTCCAGATACAGTTGCAGCAATCCATTCTTTACTCCTCTTACCTCAAATCCCATTTTCACAGCCATGGTTGAAATGTCTTTAAAAAAGAGGCTCTCTTCCCTGTTTTCGGAAGGCGGCTGTTCATTATGTCCTGCCATACCCCCAAGGAGGAAACACAGACGATCCACCCACTCTTGATCCATATCCCATCCATCCGACAGTTCCCTTATGACTGATTGGACCTCTTTCACCCGGTCTGCTTCCTCCGGACCTTGTGCGGAAACCATTTCGCTCGCATAGCGGTACAATCCATTCACAGTGGCAATTTTCTGTTTCTCTGATATTCGATTCGTCCTTCCCATCTGGACTGCACGCCGCAGCGTTTTGTCAAATTGCTCTTCGCGATCCTTTCGCTCACTTAAATCCCAATATGCCTCCATCTCCCCGATTATTTTCCTCAACCGTCCGATGCTCTCATCTCCTTGTGCTCCCCGGCTAATTTTGATCGTGGCGGCGTATTGGATCAAATGCTTAATGCACGTTTCCATCAGTAACTTATCCTGTCTGTCGTTTGAAGCCATCGTTTTCTCCTGATTTTCTACCATCGACATTCCGTATTATGTCTCACAGTCCAAATTGATTCTGTAAAGGATGTTCCGCCTCTCTGTTATTTTCCATCTCCTGATACTTTGGCCTTTGTAATGTTATCAGCTCTATTTCTGCTTCTGAAGATTCAAGAAGTGTATCCAGACGGCTGACCAATTCTGTCATATGCTCCTGCCAGCCAATCCAGTTCTTTTCCTCAAACCATCCCCCCCATTTCCCGCCATCTTCAGTCTGAGATCCGGCATGTTTCTTTACATGATGGAGCGTGTCAAATAGATAGTTCCGAATCCAATGGACCGTTTCCTTGGATGCGGTGAAAGAAGTGACTGAACAAAATTTATGCTCCTCTCTATTCCAGTCCTCCTCAGAGTCCAGGCTCTTCACATCCCCGTCCACAAACTTTAGCATAAGTTCTGCCAGCACCATCACACTGGTATGGGACCCTGCCGTTTCTACCTCAGGGGGTGCGTTCCATGAATCCCGCTTCAAAGTTTCCACCAGTGTTTCAAGTTCCAGTTTACCATCCTCCGGAATACTCTCCCTAATAAACTCTACCGCATCCAGACCTTCATCCGACTCAAATGCCGTGATTCCCCAACATCCCATTCATCTTCCTCCCGTATTCTTATTCCAAAAAAATCTTATTTCACTTCTTAGATTCCAACAATCTGCCACACATACATTGGCGCGAACAGACTGAAAACCAACCCTGCAAACAAAATGGCAGCCGGTGCCCACTCAATCTGACCATGCTTCCGGTAATCCATATAGGCAGTGGCCACCTTGACGAAAAACAGCACCGCCAATACCAGATCGATTGCCGGGAACACTACATTGTTAACCACCGTCTTGATCTGGGACGAGGCCGCTTTCCAGGTGCCTTCCACTGCGCCTGCTACATTTCCAGTGTTGGTTGCAAAGGCAGTCATGCTAAACATGGCGGTCAGAAGTAATACAACAATCAGTGCAATCATCCATTTAAACTTTTTCATATGGCTCTCCTTTCATATGGCGAAAGCCACAGAAATCCTGCGGCCCTCACTTTATTTACCTTTTTTCTGTTCTAAAACAACCGTTACCCTACCTCGGTTTCTGAGGCGAAATATGCCAATCCTGCCAAAGATTCCCTTGCACCCGGACCGAATCTGTCAGATTCATGGACAACATCCCGGCCGGCGTCCAGCAGTCAATCAGCCATGTATAGGGCGTATAGCTGCCATCGGGATACCAGATTGGCAAAAAATGTGTCCTTCGTTCATAGGTGCTGAATGGGTTCTCCTCAAACTCAAACTGGGTCTGATATCCCCGCCCCATCCGTTCCAGTACACGCCAGTAGCTCTGATAATCAAATTCTGGAAAGTAGGTGATGGCGTTCTGGGCTTCTGTCACCGCATGGCTTTGATTGGTGCTCACCCCTGCTGTCACGATTTCCTGGATGCCATATCCGGACTTCAGTGTATTTCCGGAAGCGGTCGGGGATTTCTCATCCGGATGGATTTCCATCTCAGCAGTTAGTCTGGCATGGTAACGGTCATAATCAAATTCCCACCAGCCGTGATCGCACCAATATCCATCGTCATCATCATCTCCACTGTGCCAGACCCAGTAGGAATACCACCATGGCCTCCACACACCCCAATCGGCTCTCGTCACCTGTTCCCTGCCTGGAACTGTCGGGATGGTAAAACCGTCATTCCGATCATCCGCATTGGGATCTGGAGGAGGATTCTTACTCAAGTCTACGATATTAGCTGTAATCGTATTTTTGTCGGTCCTTCCCCCGCCGGAAACCGTGACATGTATGGTCATGGTCTGCGGTGTGGAAGGTGTGGTCCAGCGAATCCAGGCAATCTGACTGTCCCCCTCCGGATAATATACGTGATCCACGCGCATCGTCTTTCCGGCCACCCGAAAGGTTACTGAGACCGGGTGGTCCGGATCCGACTGGCCTCCCCTTACAGTCACAGCGGTGATAACTTCCGTATTCACCCGGTACTCATAGTCAAAAGCATCCACGGCTGGCGGCGTGGTTATCTCATTAAAACGCACAATTCCCAGACCAAGGGACGTGATGATTTCCTGGTTGGAACGCACACCAGACTTTGGTCCGCTCCAGGCAGGATATCCTAAATCTGCGGTCTCCAAAAACATGGACAACGGCAGATTT
>JAETTS010000393.1 GCA_021769025.1 Enterocloster bolteae | reverse complement strand
TGTTCTTCGTACGCCGGCTTAAAATCTGGATTACTCTCTGGATCTCCCCTTCTCTTCCAATCACCGGATCCAACTTTCCTTCCCTGGCCAGGGCTGTCAGATCCCGGCTATAGTTGTCCAACACCGGGGTGCTGGCCCTTCCCCTGGAATTGCGGCTCTGCAGCTCCTCTCTTCTTCCAGCTGGGGCATCCTCCCCCATGGCGGATAACAGATCCGTATACAACTTCTGAATGCTGATTCCCATGGTATTTAAAAGCCTGGATGCCACACAGTCATTCTCTCGAATAATGGCGATCAAGATATGCTCTGTCCCAATTAAGGGTGCCTTGAACCGTACCGCCTCCCGGTAGCTGTTCTCAATCACTCGCTTTGCGCTTGGAGTGTACGTATTCTGTTCCACCAGACTGACTGTCTGGTTGGGAGTGATAAGCTGGCTCACCAACTCCATCACCTTATCCTCCATCACACCGCACTCTTCCAAAACCTTTGCAGCCACGCCAGTTCCTTCCTGCAAAAGTCCAATCAGAAGATGCTCTGTCCCCACATAATTATGGCCCAGAGTCTCAGCCGCATCTACCGCCAGACTGATTGCCTCCCTGGCCTTCGCCGTAAACCGATCTATCATTCTTTGTCCTCCTGATTCCATTCGTCTATATTTCCCATCCTCCCCAACCCCCTCATACACGATCCTTCTCAACGTATTGGTCTCTTGTTCCTGCCTGGACATACTGATAGATACAGCGTCTCCCCTTCCTGCACCAATACGGAAAGCCCTTTCTTAAGCAAGCTTTGGCAGTTCCTCCCTCAGGTACTGGGCCCGGGCCACATCCAACTCTTCTTTTCCCAAGGGCCGATCCGACAGCTTCTGTAAGTTGGCTGTCTGAATCCCCAACATCAGACGGTACACTGAGCAAGGCTCTTCTGTCCGGATCACTCCGTCTGTTATCCCGGACATCAGCTGGGACAGATAAGTCATAGCCTCCTTCATAGCCAGCCTCCTGGCATATTTTAGTACCCCATAGGACTTATACACTTCATCCTCCCGCTCCAGCCGATGGTTTTTCAGAGTCAGATCTCTCACCTGATTCTCCTGGTCATTTAACTGCTGAGCCACTTTCCCCACCAGTTCCGCCAGTTCTTTTTCTGTCTGTCCCATAGTCTTCTGGTTAGTTATCTCGTAGACCGACCCAAAATTTTCCCGGCCTTCCCCGTAAGCGCCTCGTATGGAGACTCCAAACCGTCCCATATTACTTAAGATGGTAGAAAACCGCTTTCCCAAGGACAAGCTGGGCAGATGCACCAGAACCGATGCCCGCATCCCCGTTCCCACATTGGTGGGAAAGGATGTCAGATACCCGTATTTGTCATCGAACGCATAGGAAAACCTGGCGTTCACGAAATCATCCACCCGGTCGGCTGTCTTTAACAATTCCTGAAGATGAAGCCCCATAGAAAGCGCCTGGATCCGGATGTGATCCGTTCCATTGAAGACCAGGCTTACATCTTCCTTCTCCGATACCATAATCGCCATAGGCGCCTTTCTGTCCAGGACTGAGGCATTCAATACCCGCCTCTCCTTCAAAGCCCGAAGATCCAACTCACTTAAATCATCTACATACGCCGTCACATAAGTCCTTCCATCCTGCTCCCCCAGATCAGCCAGGCCATCGCATAGGCGCCTCACCATCTCCCGGCTGTCCTCATTGGACAGCTTGGAAGGAAAGACATACTCACTCCAGTTGCGGGCAAGGCGGATTTTGCTGCTGATGATATTCTGCCTGTTTTCTTCCTCACACTCAAACCATTTAAGCATCTGTTCCTATCCCCTCTTTCAATGCCCTGATTTTATCCCTGCATAAAGCAGCTGTCTCGTAATCCTCGGTCTTCAAAGCCTCCTTAAGCTTCCTTTCCAGGGAACGTATCTCGCTCTTGGTCCCGTCCTTTTCCATGATATCTGCTGCCACCAAATCCGCTGTCTTCTTCTCTTCGCTGTCCTCTGCAGCCAGCTCCTCCTGTATCAAAGGCCGTTTTCCATTGTGCCGGTCACTCCCCTGAAGCTGCTTGATATTGTCATGGATCAGCACATCGAACACACTGTAGCAGTCCGCACACCCAAAACGGCTGTTCTCCACAAACTCTTCATACGTAGTACCACAGGAGGGGCATACCACCTGCTGAAACTTTCCCTCCTTTTTTACCGGCTCTTCCCATCCTAAAAGCCCGGACAGAAGCTTTACCAGAGGAAATTCTCCGTCAAAAATCGCGGAGTACTGGCCGATATCCAACTCCTTTGCACACTGGGCGCAGAAATTGTGCTCTGTCTTCACGCCATTAATAACCTCTGTATATTGAATACTGGCTTCCCGAATCTTGCATCGCTCACATAACATAGCTATCCTCCACTTATTGATATCCATTCTGGCTTCTCCCTGACGGATCTGGTTACATCTCTTCCTCCCAGTTAGCAAACAGATCATATATCTCATCTACCAGGCTGTGAACCTCTTCTCTCTGGACCCCTTTGCAGATTCCCTTGGCCATCACCACGGCGATCTCCTGCCTCATCTCCTCCAGCATCCGTTTCTTATCCAGATCTAAGGAGATCACAGCACCTTTCCTGCGGTCCAATTTCACAAAGCCTTCCTGCCTTAATACAGAATATGCCTTATTTACCGTATGCATGTTAATACTGATGTGATCTGCCAGCTGGCGGACCGAAGGCAGGGTATCCCCCTCCCGGATTCTTCCTGTGGCGATGCCGATGATAATCTGATTCCGAAGCTGCATATACAACGCCTCATCACTGTTAAAATCAATTCTAAGAATCATACTTTCACCGTCTTTCGTTATAACTGTTATAGATATAATATAACAAATTTCCCATTTCGTCAAGATGGAAAGGGCTGTCAATGTCTTTGACAACCCTTTTGTAACAGAATCTGCTTCCCAATGTCATTTAGATAAAGTCTTGCAGTTTGAGATGTTATAAAGTGTCCGCCTGGAAAGAGACTTATGTTGTGTTCTCCCGGGCACGCTCGCGCTACGTGAAGAGCATAGCGGTACGTAAGGCGTTAAAAGACAACGCCTAAGTACCGATGGTCTTCAAGTACCCTGGAGAA
>JAETTS010000392.1 GCA_021769025.1 Enterocloster bolteae | reverse complement strand
TTGGCCGTCTTAAGATATCGAAGAGCATCCTCTGCATCGGTAAATGTCTCATAGGCGGCTGTGGGAATGTTGTATTTTTTCATCAGGTTCTTGGAAAATGCCTTGGAACCCTCTAAAAGAGCCGCATTCTTTCTTGGGCCGAATACCCTTAAGCCTGCCTGCTCAAAGACATCCACAATTCCACCTACCAACGGGTCATCCATACCGATAACCGTTAAATCAATTGCCTGTTCTTTTGCAAAGGATACCAGCTTGTCAAATTCCATGGCACCGATGGGGACACACTCTGCGATCTGTGAGATCCCGGCATTTCCCGGAGCACAATAAATCTTGTCTACTTTCGGGCTCTGGGCCACTTTCCATGCAATGGCATGTTCCCTTCCGCCGCTTCCTACAATTAAAACCTTCACTTGCCTTCCTCCTATTCTATGGTATGTACCCTCGGAATTCTTCTTGCACCTGCCTTGGCAGTCCCTGTCAGATTGTAACCGTTCAGTGTATACGGCCATTTCGAATCCCCTGCGGCGACGGGCCGTATGCCCGCAACCACTACTTTTTCGTACGGTCAGCGCGGTAAACACGCAGACCTATCTGAACGATTACGTCAAATTACCTTTCACCGCCTGCAATCATCTGAATAGCCTGAGGCAGAATCTTCCACTCAGCTTCCTCCATCACTCTTCTTTGGAGAATCTGAGGAGTATCCCCCTCCTTCACCTCCACAGCCTTTTGTAAAATAATCGGACCGGAATCCATACCTTCGTCTACGTAATGAACCGTGGCTCCCGTAATCTTTACGCCGCGGGCCAGGGCTGCCTGGTGAACCTTCAGTCCATAATACCCCACACCGCAGAAGGACGGGATCAGGGATGGGTGGATGTTGATAATCTTGTTTCTGTACTTGGCAATCATGCCTTCCGGAATCTTAACCAGGAATCCGGCCAGCACAATCAGATCCAGGCCATAAGAATCTACTCTCCGGATCAGCGCCTCATTGAATGCTTCCCTGTTTTCATAGGATTTGGGAGAGATGCACTCTGCCGGAATCTCATGCTGTCTCGCCCGCTCCAGCGCGTAGGCCCCTTCGTTGTTGCTGATTACCACCGCCACCTGCACATTGGTGATGGTTCCATTGTCAATGGCATCCAGGATCGCCTGAAGATTGGTTCCGCCTCCTGACACCAATACTCCTATGTTCAGCATAAGGCCACTCCCTTTTCTCCATTCTCAATGGAACCGATCACATATGGAGTCTCTCCGGCATCCTTTATAGCCTCCATGGTTTTTTCCACGCAGGCAGGATCCACAGCCACGATCATTCCGATGCCCATGTTGTAGGTATTGTACATCATCTCTTCTCCGATATCACCTTTTTCAGCCAGCATATGGAAGATGGGAGGAACCGGGTAGCTGTCCTTCTTGATCACAGCCCTGGTACCCTCTCTCAGCATGCGGGGCACATTCTCATAGAATCCGCCTCCGGTAATGTGGCTGCATGCTTTCACTTTGACTCCTGCGTCTTTCACGCTCTTCATCGCTTTGACATAGATCTTCGTAGGGGCAAGAAGAGCCTCTCCCAGAGTAGTCCCCAGTTCCTCATAATAGGTGTTTAACCCTTCCAAGGTCAGCTCCTTCTCGAAAACCTTTCTCACCAGGGAAAAGCCATTGCTGTGAACGCCGGAAGATGCCATACCGATCAGCACATCCTTCTCCTTTAAATCCTTCCCATCGATCAATTGGCTCTGCTCCGCCACGCCTACGGCAAATCCGGCCAGATCGTATTCCTCCGCCGGATAAAAGCCCGGCATCTCTGCCGTCTCGCCGCCTACCAGGGCAGCGCCGCATTGCCTGCATCCTAAAGCCACCCCGCTTACGATAGCGGCAATCTTCTCCGGCACATTCTTCCCGCATGCAATGTAATCCAGGAAAAATAAAGGCTCTCCTCCCGCACACGCCACATCATTGACACACATGGCCACACAGTCAATGCCTACGGTGTCATGCTTGTCCATCAGAAATGCCAGCTTTAATTTGGTTCCCACTCCATCCGTGCCGGACAACAGCACCGGATGCTCCATATCTTTGATCTTCTCCAGAGAAAACGCGCCGGAAAATCCGCCGATTCCCCCCAGCACTTCCGGTCTCATGGTCTCCATCACATGCTTCTTCATCAGTTCTACTGACTTGTAACCAGCTTCAATATCCACACCAGCTTTTTTGTAATCCATGGTTATCCTCCTTACACGTTGATGTACTCTCAGAATCTCTTCTGTCCCTGCCACTGCTGTCACTTGTTTGTCATTTCTTCATCTGAGCCAAATATTCTTTATAGCCAATCTGATTCAACTTTTCCGCCTTTGCAACCACATCATTTTTCAGAGATTCCGTATAGTCTTTTATGCGTTTTAAAAGTTCCGAGTCTGACACTGCCAGGATCTTGGCTGCCAGGATCCCGGCATTGGTTCCGCCATTGATGGCTACCGTTGCAACAGGAATGCCGGACGGCATCTGGACAATGGAATAAAGAGAATCCACGCCACCCAAATCAGACGTCTTCATAGGGATACCGATAACAGGCATAGGGAATAGCGCCGCACACATGCCAGGCAGATGAGCCGCTTTGCCTGCGCCGGCAATCACCACTTTAACGCCTTTTTCTTCCAGCGTCTTTGCATAGTTAAAAAAGATATCTGGCTCTCTGTGTGCAGAAATTACCGTGATTTCAAATTCTACCCCTAATTTTTCCAGAATATCCGCTGCCTGCGCCATCACAGGCATATCGGAATCACTTCCCATCACAATTCCAACTTTTGCCATAGTAAGATTCTCCTTTATTATTTTCAGTAATACTTTTAGAAGTTCTACTAATAAGTATCCCTTATTAATGAACTTCTACTTATTAAGAATAATACTAGGTTTTTTATGTGCCGTCAACTCTTTCCTTTGGATTTATTATTTTCGTTTTATTATTTGAGAAATATATAGAAAGTCCCTCTCCCGGCTACGTTATCTCGAAAGGTTAAGTGTTATCTAAATGACATGATACTAGGGTCAAAAGGTCAAAAATCCGGTGCAAGCTTGCTTGCAAGAGGATTTTTGGCCTTGGGACCCGCCAAAAACATGA
>JAETTS010000391.1 GCA_021769025.1 Enterocloster bolteae | reverse complement strand
GGATGGATTTCACCTCCGTACCGAACAACTCAATACCCGCCTCATATTTATCCTCTATAAAATAATCATGATATGCCTTTTTGTTGTTGGCAATCAGTTTTGTCGATTCTTTTCCCATACAAATCCATCCTTTTTACGTTTGTTATGCTGTTGGATTCTCCGGACTTCCAAGCAGCTTAAAATCAATGGTTCTGGTTAACTTATCCGTACCGACGACCTCCACGATCACCTTTTGCCCCAGCTTATACCGGATGCCTGTCAGATCCCCTGCCAGTTCCATATTGGCCTCGTCAAACACGAAATAGTCCTCCGTCAGCTCGCTGACCCGTACCAGGCCTTCCACCGTGTTGGGCAATTCCACATAAAGCCCCCAGCTGGTCACTCCGGAGATGGCACCCACAAACTGCTCTCCCATATGCCTGGACATATATTCACATTTCTTAAGCTTATCGGTTTCCCGCTCCGCCTCGTCGGCTCTCCGTTCCATGGCAGAACACTGAACCGTCACCTCCGGCAGGATCCGTTCATAATGGGCGATCCGCTTCTCCTCCATCCCTGCTTTCAGATTCTCCTTGATGATTCTGTGAATCTGCAAATCCGGATACCTGCGGATCGGAGACGTAAAATGAGTATAATAATTAGCCGCCAGTCCAAAATGCCCGGTACAGAGCACCGTATATTTGGCCTGCCGCATGGAACGCAGCGTCAGACGGCTGATCAGCGCTTCCTCTGGCGTTCCCTCAATTTTATCCAGCAATTTCTGCAATTCTTTGGGGTGGACTTCTCCGTTCTGAGTTCGGATGATATATCCGAAATTGTTGATAAATGTTCCCAGCCGCTTCATCTTCTCCGGATCCGGCGTGTCATGGGTCCGGTACACAAATGGCAGTTCCTGCCAGAAATAATCCTCCGCAATGGTCTCATTGGCAATCAGCATAAAATCTTCAATGATCCTTGTGGCCGTGTTGCGCTCATAAGGCTTGATATCCAAAGGCTTTCCCCTGTCGTCCAGGATGATCTTGCTCTCCGGAAAATCAAAATCGATGGATCCTCTCTGTCTGCGTTTCCCACGAAGAATGTCTGCCAGTTCCTTCATCAGAAAGAACATATCCTGAAACTCCTTGTACTCTTCCATAGCCTCTGGCTCCTGGTGAGTTATAATGGCATTCACCGCCGTGTAACTCATACGGCGGTCTACCTGGATCACTGTCTCGGCAATCTGGTGCCCTATCACATTGCCCTTGCCGTCAATCTCCATGATGCAACTTAGGGCCAGCCGATCCGTTCCGGCATTTAAGGAGCATATTCCATTGGACAGCTTGTGGGGAAGCATGGGAATCACCCGGTCTACCAGATAGACGCTGGTTCCCCTCTTCAGTGCCTCCTTGTCCATAGGAGTCCCTTCCTGTACATAATGGGTCACGTCTGCAATATGGACTCCCAGGGTATAATGATTCTCATTCTCCTTGGAAATGGTAATGGCATCATCCAGATCCTTGGCATCCTCGCCATCGATGGTCACAGTAGGAAGATGGCGCAGATCCATCCTTCCCTCCATCTCCCGGCTATCCACCAGATCCGGTGTCCACATGGCCTGTTTCATCACATCCTCCGGAAATTCTTCCGGCAGCCCATAAGCCTTTATAATGGACAGAATATCCGTACCAGGATCATTGACATGGCCGATGATCTCCACAATGGTGCCCTCCGGCTTCTTTTTGCCTCCACCAAAATCTGTAACTGCGGCCACCACCTTGTGTCCGGTGACCGCTCCCATATCCATTCCCTGAGGAATAAAAATATCCTGGTTCAACTTCTGGTTATCCGGGAGAACAAAGCCGAAATTTTTATTCTTCTGATAATATCCCACGATGGTTGTGTTCACATGTTCCAGGATCCGCACCACAGCGCCTTCCTGCCTGCGTCCGGTGCCTTCCTCTTCCACAGTGATCTGAACCCGGTCTCCGTGCATGGCTCCCAGTGTCTTTTCCGCCGGAATAAATACATCTTCCGTCATTCCTTCTACTGTGACGAATCCAAACCCTTTGGCATGGCCGCTAAAAATTCCAATCAGGGCAAATGCATCCTGCCTGCCGTATTTTCCTTTCTTCGAAACGCCGATTTTTCCCTCTGACACCAGAATATCCAGAACCTCCTTCAGTTCCTCTCTCTGATGCTTGGGTATATTAAGCAGCATGGCCAGCTCTTTCAGCTTCATTGGCGTGTACTGTTTGTCAAAAACCAGATCTGTCAGTATCTTTTTCCTCTCTTTTAACAATTCTTCTGTCATGTTCCCTCCAATCGAATCCCTCATGTATCATGCTTTATATCCCACAATTTCCTTCTCATTCTGACGGCGCTGACTTTCTTTCCTTTCATTGCCTGTGTAGAAAAAAACACCCTTGTTGCCAAGAGTGTCTGTTTCGTATCTTACCAGATTATATTCAATACCAACGCCAGTAAAAGAACCGCAACAGCGGCAAACTTCGTAAACTTCTCTAAGGTTCCCTCCATGGAACGGCCTTTATTCTTTCCCCAGTAGCTGTCTGCCATGCCACTGATAGAGCCAAGCCCCTGAGACTTCCCCTCCTGGAGCAGTACGATCACGGTCAAAGCGATACAGATGATAACAAACACCGCGACTAATAATATTTTCAGCATGCTTTCTTGCACCTCCTATGGTCAAACACCATGATTTTAGCATACTTTTTGGGAAAATACAACCATAATTTCACAGATTGTCCCCAGATTATTCCTGCTTTTATCACCGGACTTACCCTTCACAGATGTCCTGTGAACGTAACGACATATGCTTTAGCTCCATAACTGCGTTGACCCATGACAAATCCTAAGCCCCTCTACCGCGCATCGTTTAAGTCTTCCTGTATCCGAAGCAGCTGGTTATACTTGGCTACACGGTCGCTGCGGCAGGGGGCACCGGTTTTGATCTGCCCCGCGTTAACTGCCACCGCAATATCCGCAATGATGGAGTCTTCTGTCTCTCCGGACCGGTGGGAGATCACGGTAGTATATCCGTTTCGTTTTGCCATGTCAATAGCCTCAAAGCTTTCTGTCAGAGTTCCGATCTGGTTGACCTTTACCAGGATGGAATTGGCAGCTCCCAACTCGATTCCCTTTTTCAGCC
>JAETTS010000390.1 GCA_021769025.1 Enterocloster bolteae | reverse complement strand
GCCGGGGAGCCGTTTCTTCTGATCCTTCGGATGAAGAATGCTTCCTCCAATATAGCGGCAAGCAACATCATGTTTTCCCTGGAATCGGAGAAGGTAAGCGACAGTGCGGTATTTACCACGGAGTCCGGCTCATCCTCTGTGGTGGTCAATTCCATGGCGGCAGGCGAGGTGACAGAACTGAAAGTCAATATGCTTTCCAAGGCTGGCATTGACCAGCGCTCCTACGCCCTGAAGATCAAGGAAACCTATGACAGCCCAGAGTTTAAGAATGCAGCGGAGGAAGTGTCCATCGACATCCCTATCAAGCAGATTGCCAAGCTGAATACCGGCACCATCGAGGTTATGCCGGACAGTATTAATGTCGGATCCGAGAGCAACATCATGTTTCCCATCAACAACACAGGAAAAGTGGTTCTCTACAATGTGATGGTGACATTTGAGGCAGACTCTATCGCCCCGGCAGACACTTATGTAGGGAACATCAAACCTGGTGAGACAGGCAATGTGGATGCAATGGTAAGCGCCATAGCAGCCACCGCAGATGACGGCAAGGTGAAGATTCATATCACCTATGAGGATGAAAATGGGGAGACCCAGGAACCGGTGGAGAAGGAACTATCCCTCTACGTGACAGAGATGACAGAGGAGGACGTGTTCGGAGAGATGGATGGATCTGAGTTTGACAATATTCCCATGGAGGAGGTTTCTCCTGTGAAGAAATATTGGAAGATTATCCTTCCTTTGGCGGCAGTGGCAGTTGTGGCAGTGATTGTTGTCATCATGGTAAAGAAGAAGAAAAAGAAGGCGGCTGAAGAAGAGGATATAGACGATGAGATTTCTTGATCTGCTTGGCATGAGTGTCAATAACTTAAGAAGAAGAAAGCTAAGGACCGCCTTAACCGTGCTGGGGGTTGTCATCGGAACCGCCTCTGTGGTGGTCATGGTATCTCTTGGTATTGGATTGAACGCCCTGATGATGGAGATGTATTCTTCTTATGGAAGCATGACTTCGATCACTGTGTACAGCAATGGGGGAAGGTACTACGGCTCCTCTGACTCTGGAAATGAAGAGGAGCAGTACATTACCGACGATACCATCACCAAGTTTAAACGTCTGGATCATGTGAGATCCGCCTCCCCCATTCTCATGACGGATATCATTCTGAAGCAGGGGCTTTATGAGGCCGGTGTCAATATTGAGGGAGTCTCAAGAGAATACATGGAGGAGATCCCTTTGGGAGAAGGGGCTATCCCTGAGGAAGGAAGTACGGAACTAAAATTTATCTATGGAAACGGAATTATCCGTTGGTTCTCCAACAGTAAGACTGGACAGGGATTCTGGGACACAGGAGAGATGCCGCCTGTGGACTATATGAACAAACCAATGTTTGTGATCTTTGACACCAGCGCTTATTATCAGTCACGATCCGGCGGTTCCGATGGGAATACAGTAAAGCCTCCGAAAAAATATATGATCGAGGCCGCCGGCGTTGTGGAAGGCGGAGTGGATGATTACAATAATTATACCTATTCCGTCTATGCAGAGATTGAGGCACTGAAAGCCCAGTTGAAACGGATCTATAAGAAGAAGCCGATTCCCGGGCAGCCCACCAATAAGAAAGGAAAGCCATACCCTTATTTCATCTACAATCAGGCTGTGGTCTTTGTGGATGATACGGAGAATGTGACAGAAGTACAACAGGTGATCACAGACATGGGTTATCAGGCCAACAGCCAGATGGAATGGATTGAACAGTCTCAGAAGACTTATGATATCATTCAGCTGGTGCTTGGCGGAATCGGAGCTGTCTCCCTGTTTGTGGCCGCTATTGGGATTGCCAATACCATGATGATGTCCATCTATGAGAGGACAAAGGAGATCGGGGTTATCAAGGTGTTGGGGTGTGATCTCAGGAATATCCGGAATATGTTCCTTCTGGAATCTGGGTTTATCGGGTTTATCGGAGGGGTCATCGGAGTATTGATCAGTTACGGGATCGGTTTTGCCATGAACAATTTTCTGGCCATCGCCCAGGCTATGACCGGAATGGATGGCGATATTTCCAGGATTCCTCTCTGGCTTAGTGGGGCAGCTATTGTGTTTGCCATCTTTGTGGGCATGGCGGCAGGTTTCTTCCCCTCATTGAGAGCTATGCGGTTAAGCCCTCTGGCAGCAATTCGAAATGAATAGAACAAAAACATATCGAATATTGAAAGTAAACCATCACAGAAAAAGTGCAATTTGTCACAATTTGGAAAAATAGGGTAAATCTATGCTAAAATACCCCATAGAGTTGTAAGTTTTTCCTTTTGATTTTCCCAGGAAAAATACAGAAAGCTGCTACAATGATATTACACAACCTTCTGGCTGAATGGCTGATTGTTAGATCGTTCTTTAGAAGCGTCCGTATATGGTTAACACCAAATGTGGGCGCTTTTTGGAAGAGCGTTTTCGGCTCGGGGGGGGTAAATCGCAGAAAGGAAGAATGAGAATTGTACCATATAGCAATTTGTGATGACGACAAGGGGGAGCTAAACAAGATTCAGGCTTTGCTGGATTCTTATGGCCATGAGAATCCTGAGTCGGAGTTTTCGGTTGAACGATTTGAAGACCCGGATCGGCTGCTTAAATTGGCAGAAGAGAAAGATTACGATCCCAGCCTTCTGTTTTTAGATATTTGCATGCCTGGAATCCGTGGGATTCAGGTGGCGGAGGAATTGCGCAGGATCGGCCGTCTGTGCCGGATTGTTTTTATTACCAACTCCAAAGAATATGCGCTGGATGCATTTCGCGTAGGGGCGGTACAGTATCTTGTAAAGCCGGTTTCCCCTAAAGACTTGTTTCCAGTATTGGATCAGTTCTTTTTGGAGGCAGAAAAAGAGAAGGAACGATTCCTGATTTTAAAGACAGGTGGTGTGGCCAAACGAGTGGCCCTGTCACAGATTGTATGTTGTGAGGCTCAAGGTAATTATCAGTGCCTTTATTTAAAAGATGGTAGCCAAATGATGCTGCGTATGACTCTGACAGGCTTATTTTCCATGGTAAGCGCCCACAGGGAATTTGTGAAGGTGGGAAGCGCGTACTTTGTAAACCTTGCCTATGTCAACAGTCTCAATGCCCAGGAATTGCGGCTGGATACAGGTATGAGTATCCGGCTTCC
>JAETTS010000389.1 GCA_021769025.1 Enterocloster bolteae | reverse complement strand
GTCCCGTTCACCGATTACTAACCGTATCTGCATGCTTCCTGCCTCCATACCCTCTCATGTATATTCCAGATTTTTATGACATTCCTCTCATTACAATTTTCTACATCATTATATCCAATATTAAATTTAATGTCAAGTTATAACATCAAATTGATATTTTAAACATACGCTTTATTTCAAATTGCCCTATAAACATTACATTGTCAATTTAGTTAATCATTTTGATAATGCAATATCATTTTGATTATACTAATATAACATCAGAAAGGAGTTATTCATGATTGCTGAACGTATCAAATCTCTCCGCGAACAAAATAAAATGACCCAGGCGGAATTGGCCAGAAAGCTTAATGTTACCAGAAGCTCTGTCAATGCCTGGGAAATGGGGACTTCCGTTCCTTCTACCAGTCTTCTTGTTGATATTGCCCATCTGTTCCATGTATCTACAGACTTTCTGTTGGGGATAAAAGGAACCACGACTTTGGATGTCTCCAGTTTAAATGATACGGAAGTACTGCTAATCCAGAAACTAATCGATTATTTCTCAACGACTAAGCATGATTTATAACATGAATAGCCTAGACCAGGTTTTACTGGAGAATAAAGAGTCCGGCCTGCCGGACTCTCGCGCCGGAGGGCTTTTTGTTCCATAGGACAAACTTTCCTATGAAACAAAAAAAGAAGGCCTAAGCCCTCTTTTGATCTATCTCCCTTCCCTCCCAAACCACACATCCAACACTGCCCTGGCCACCGGAGCAGCAGTCCTTCCGCCGGATCCGCTCTCCTCCACGATCACGCTGATAGCCAGTTCTGGCTTCTCCACCGGTGCAAAGCCTGTAAACCACCCGTGGGTCTGTTTCCCTTTCTCAAATTCCGCGGATCCTGTCTTTCCTGCCACACTGTACCCTTCGGTACGCACGGCCGACCCGGTTCCCACAGTCACCACGGCTTCCATCATCTCTGTCAGAAGAACAGCCTCCTGTGCAGTCATCAGGCTGCCGTAAGCTTCCGGCGTAAACTGCTTTACAGTCTCCCCGCCCACATGTTCCACATGGTCAATGAGATACGGCTTCATCAGGATCCCTCCGTTGGCAATGGCCGACACGATCATAACCCCATGCATGGGGGTCATCTGAGTCCTCCCCTGTCCGATATAGGTCTGAAGGGTCTCCCAAGTATCCCCATCCACCTCCATCTGAAAGGAACTTTTGCTGTAAGCCAGGGCCAACGGCATCTGGCTGTTGTACAGAAGTTCCTCCGCCGTTTTTCTTGTCTGCGCCTTGTCAAGTTCTAAGCCCAGGCTGGCAAATGCCCCGTTGCAGGAGTTGGCAAATGCCCCTTTTAGATCCACACTCCCATGGGCAGTCTGGTCGTAGCACTGTATCGTGTATTCCCCCTCTTCATAGATTCCATCACATTCAAATCGGAAATCCCCGTAGTCTTTTGGATGCTCCCGGACATATTCCAACAATGTCACCAACTTAAAGACCGATCCGGGAGGGTACACTCCTTGCGTTGCACGGTTCAACAGCCTGGCCTGATGATCCTCGTCCGCCACCATCACATCCCAGTCCTGGTTCAGCGTATTGGGGTCATACCCTGGCTTAGACACCATCGCCAGAATCTTCCCTGTGTCCGGTTCCACCACCACTACGGCTCCCTTTCTGTCCCCCAACGCATCCCATGCCGCCTGCTGCAGTTCCACATCCAGCGTGGTATAGATGTCATCTCCCGGATTCTTCCCCCCGGAAAACTCCCGAACCATCTGTTCCACCAGATTGATGTGGGAAGTCAGCATATAGAAATTCCCCACCGCCTCAAGTCCGGTCTTCCCCCTGGAAGAATATCCCACCACATGGGCAAACAAAGGGCCATAGGGATAGCTTCTTGTCTCGATGCCTCCCTCGCCCACCAAAGTTTCTGCCAGAATTGTCCCATTGCTGCTTCGTATCTTTCCCCGGACAATTCGGTCTGAAAAGCTGTCAAGTCTGGCATTATACGTGTTGTTGATCACGTCCTCCCTCTGAAAAATCAAAAAATATCCCTGATATCCAATCATCCCGATAAACAATGCCACTACCACATACGTTATCCCCAGGATACTTCTATTTGACTTTTCTATGGTATCTTGACCACTTTCACGCCTTTTTGAACCTTTCTGTCCAGCTCCTTTGTCCCTGTATGTTCCAGGGCTCTTATGTCCGGTTTCTTTCCTGTCAGATGCCTTTGGCTTCCATATTTTTTTGTAAAATCCCTTTTCTCCAAACAGCTTCATAACATGCTTCCTCTTCGCGGTCATACGGCTGCTACTATACTTCCCTGATTGTCACTCTGCATCCTGCCGTTTCAACACATATAGCCCTTGAATCACGCCAAACATCATCCATGTACTGACCACCGAACTACCTCCATAACTGACAAAAGGCAGTGTCACCCCTGTAGATGGAATAAATTTTAATGTCCCTCCCACTGCCAGAAACACCTGGGTGGCGTACATCATCCCCAGCCCGAAAGCCAGAAGCCGATAGAATGCCGCCTCCATCTCACATGCGATCATAATAAACTGGAGAAAGCATCCCAGGCAGATCAAAAGGACACAGATAGCAAACAATGCCCCCATCTCTTCTGATATGGCGGCAAATACAAAATCCTTGTCAACTACAGGGATCTTCTTGGGCATCCCCTGATAAAGCCCCATCCCCAACCAGCTGCCTGTCCCAATGGCAAACAGCGATTGGGTGATCTGATACCCGGTATTGTCGATATCCGCCCACGGATTTTTCCAGGCAGACACCCTTACCCGTACATGGGAAAACAGCCTATAAGCCAAAACCGCTGCACCCCATCCGCCCATCATCCCAGCCCCCAGGTAAAACCAGTTGGAGGTGGCGGCAAACAGCATAGAAAGATACGTGACAAAGAAAATCAGCCCGCTTCCCAGATCTTTGGAGGCAACCAGAATCAGCACATGGAGCCCTGCCACCACTGTAGTGACCATCACCTGTTTAAAGCCCGTAGCCTGATAAAACATGGAGGCCACAAAAAATACAAAGATAATCTTTACGAATTCCGACGGCTGGACAGAAACGCCTGCAACCGTTATGGACAGTTGGGCTCCAAAACTGGTATTCCCCACGAAATGAACGATGACCAAAAGACCCAGA
>JAETTS010000388.1 GCA_021769025.1 Enterocloster bolteae | reverse complement strand
ACCAGCTGGTTGAAAAATTCATTGCAAAGGGTCGGGATTACACATAGGATGGTCTTTGTATAACCGGTTGAAAGGCTTTTGGCGGAGGGGTTGGGTATGTAGTCCACCCGCTTCATGACCCCTATGATATGATTGCGTGTTTCCTCCGACACCTTCTCCGGCTGATTAATGCATCTGGAAACCGTTGCAACTGAAACCCCCGCCAGGTACGCAATTTGTCTGATATTCAAAATATAACCTCCTTTTTATGCATTATCTATACAGTATTATACTATATAAAGGAGTAAAACAGATAAAAAAACGGAGAAACCTGTTTTACAGGATTCCCCGTTTTTTATCTGTGAAAGTATCCGATATATCATCCCAGCCGTTCAAATCCCGGAACCTTAAGTACATCCGCCATTGTCTTTCCCGGCTTCAACTGTTCCTCTACCCTGAGTCCGGTATTGGTGAATATAGTGCGTTCCCCGCTTCTTGGCGCCCCTGTCTTCATGATTGGCAGGCCTAACGCAATTGCCAATTCAGCGTTTGGGTCGTCAATGACTCCTCCCGCCCTTCCGGACGCCACAACCAGCAAATCATGTTGTTTCATGAAACGGACCGTTTCAATTGCCTCTGTCAGTGTACCAATCTGGTTGGGCTTTAATATCATTCCCTGTATCGCGTCCATGTCGATTGCTTTCTTGGCCCTGTCAATGCTGGAGCATATAAAATCATCTCCGATCAATACAGCCTGTATCTCTTTCCTGGCTTTTTTGAATCCCTCAAAGTCCTCTTCCTGCAGAGCATCCTCAATAAACCCGATTGGATATTTATGCGCGATCCTGGAAAGCAGTGAGATCATTTCGTCCCTGTCTATATACGTTCCCTTATACAGATATGCGTCCCTTGCCTCATCATAGATTTCACTGGCAGCGCAATCCATGGAGAATATAATTTTATCTTCATACCCCAATGATGAGGCTGCTTCCATAAGCATATCAAACAATACAAACGGGTCATCCGATGGGGCGCCATATCCGCTGTAATTACCCATCACGGGCGGTTTTCCATTGTTGTATTTCTTAATGATATCTCCCATCTTCTGGAATATCTCCACCCCAATTCTGGACCCCTCATAGAATGTACTTACATTTTTAGGAATCACAATAAACTCCTGAAATGCAAGGGTATAATTCCCATATGTACCGCCGTTAATCATATTATATGCCGGCGCAAATACCCTCTCCGGCTCTTCCTCTGCCAGGTACCTCCATAATGGCTTTCCCACGCTGGCCGCCGCTGCTCTGGCGGCCGCACAGGAAACAGAATAGATTGCATTTCCTCCCAGGTTCGTCTTATATCTGGTCCCGTCCAGCTCTATCATCCTATGGTCAACTGCCTGCTGGTCTGTCACATCCATACCAACCAAAGCCGGACCAATGATTTCCTCGATATTTTTTACTGCTTTAAAAACGCTGAGGCCGCCAAATAACTCTTTATCGTTATCCCTTAATACATACGATTCATTCTTCCCAACAGACGTGCCAGTGGATGCTCCCGCCCTTCCCATCTTACCATTTTCCGTGTATATTTCAGTCTCTACCACAGGCCTTCCCTTAGAGTCCAGTACCTGTCTTGCCTTTACTTCCTTTATTCTGTTTCCATTCATCCTATTTTCCTCCCTTATTCCGCTTCCGGTACATACATCACGTTAAAATCGCACAGATTGGTCCCTGTATTTCCTGTAAGTATGGAATCCTGGGTACACTCCAGCGCCCCGCCGCAATCGTGGGTTCTGAATACGTCAAAAATATTAATACCCTTTTCAGAAAGCATCCGCAATGTCTGTGAATCCGTCAGTGCTCCCGCATACCTGGTTGTCCCATCTGTGCCCTCTGTATCCACCGATGCAAGGGCTGCGCCCGCAGTGTATCTGGCACCATGGGCAAATCCCAATGCAAGCTCATGGGAAGGACCTCCCGTTCCCCTGCATCCGTCCTCCACTTTCGTCGTGGTCTCCCCTGAACAGAATACAAAGCAGGGCGCCTTAATCGGTCTGTGATTAGCCTGTATCTCCCTTGCCATGGAGGCAAAGAAGTATCCTGCCTCCCGGCTTTCACCTTCGATAAAGGTGGAAAATACCATGGAGCTGATTCCCATTTCCCTGGCAGCTTCCACTGCAGCTTCACATGAATCCGGTACATTGTTAAGGCAGAAGTGCGTCACACCCTCTCCAAATGTTTTTGGGGTCTCATGCTCCGGATTATCTTCATACAGATATTTTAAAATAGACTCTGGCAGCTTGTCCTCCAGCTGATAATTCCTGATACAGTCCCGCGCATCCTGTATCGTAGTCTTATCCGGAGCCACCGGTGTGCCGAAAAACTGGAACGGTGCCTTGAAATCTACAGTAGGCTTTACCCCCACACCGTCTCCCACAATTATATTTACAATCTCAGCGCCATTTTTAAGTACCTGCTCCGCAAGGCGCCCGCCGTTGGTTCTGGAAATATGGCGTCTGACCGCATTGATTTCCTCAATCTTCGCGCCGGAGCGCAGCAGCATATCCTGGGCCTGTATCTCCTCCTGCAATGTGATGCCCTCTTTGGGGCATGTCAGTAAAGCGGAACTGCCTCCGCTGATGACAGAGATGAACAGGTCACCCGGCTTTCCCTTATCAATCATTTGTATTATATCTTCAGCGGCCCGGTACCCCTCTTCATTTGGAAGGGGGTGTCCTCCCACATAGACCCTGGTATTGATATAGGTATCGTTATCCTCTGCTATCTTCACGGATATAACACCTTCTGTCAGCTTCTCCTTCAATACATCACATACGGCCATGGCCATGGCATTACACGCTTTTCCCGCGCCAAAAAGATAGATATTGCCCAGTTTATCCATATCCCAGCGCTTTGTACCAATGGTCAGACAATTACCATCCACAGACATAAGTTCCTTAATCAGATGGTATGCGTCCACCTTTGCCCACATGCGCTCCAGCAGTTCTGTAATCTTTTTCCTGGATTCCCTGTCTCCATGATTTAAGAGACTCTCTGTATTCTTAATTTTCCCCATTTTGCTGTCCTCCCCTTTTATTAAATAACAGATAATTGACGATTAACAGAACCGGCATGACATATGCCTGGAAACAGTAGGGCGCATATTGGAAACAGGATACCCCCAAA
>JAETTS010000387.1 GCA_021769025.1 Enterocloster bolteae | reverse complement strand
TGGGAAGGAGGATAGAGCATCAAATTTCTTAAATCTTCCCAGGTTTTATCCTTCCACACAGGCTTCTGAAAGCATCCCATAGATCTCCTCCATATTCAAATGCTGCCGCAGCGTGTCTGCCAGCTTATCATACTGTTTTTCTTTCCAGGTCTGATAATCTTCCATCGCGCTGCTCTCCAGCTGTATTCCCTTTTCCTCTGCCAACTGGTTGAGCAGTGCTGCTCCCACATCTCCCCTGTCAAATATTCCGTGGATGTAGGTTCCATATACATTAGGCTGTTCTCCACACAGAATCGGAGGAAGATCGGAATTTTGCATGTTGGCATACAGATCGGCCTCCCCTGTCAAAAAGGTAGCACCCATATGAATCTCGTATCCCTGGTATTCCAGGCCTGAAAGCACGGAAGCGATTCCCTTCAGCTTGGGAATCTTCCCTTCCACCTGACGGCGTATTTTATGTTTCCTTAAATGTGTCACCGTAGGCAACATCTCCATACCCCGAAGGCTTCCGCCTTCCTCGACTCCGACGGGATCTGTAATCATCTGCCCCATCATCTGGTAACCGCCGCAGATACCCCACACCGGAATCCGTTCCGCTAATTTTTTGACAGCTGCCTCCAGGCCGTTCTGGCGCATCCATTTCAAATCTCCCATGGTGTTTTTGCTTCCTGGCAGAAAAAGAATGTCCGGATTCTGCAGCTGGGATACAGAGGTAATGTACCGAACCGATACCTGGGGATTCTGCTCAAACACATGAAAATCTGTAAAGTTGGAGATCCTTGGATAACGGATCACGCCGATATCAATCAGCCCTCTCTCACGTCTGGCAAAGCGGTCTGTCAAACTATCCTCATCCTCTAAGTCCAGTTCCATATAGGGAACTACCCCAAGAACCGGCACATTTCCCCACTCCTCCAGCATTCGGATTCCAGGATCAAATAGGGTTTGATCGCCCCGGAACTTATTGACGATCAATCCTTTTACACGCCTTTTCTCTTCCTCTGTAAGAAGCATCAAGGTACCGAGAAGCTGGGCAAACACACCGCCCCGGTCGATGTCTCCTACCAGAAGCACCGGCGCATTGACCATCTGGGCCAGTCCCATGTTGACAATGTCATGTTCCCTTAAATTGAGTTCCGCCGGGCTGCCGGCGCCTTCTATGACGATGATATCTCCATAGTGTTCCAGCCTTCGGAACGCGTTTTTTATCTCAGGGATCAGTCGTTCTCTGTATGGAAAATAATCGCGGGCGCTTAGGTTGCCCACCACCTCCCCATTTACAATGACCTGGGATCCGGTGTGGCTGGAGGGCTTTAAGAGGACAGGGTTCATACACACCATAGGCTTGATTCCCGCAGCCTCCGCCTGCATCACCTGTGCCCTTCCCATCTCAAGCCCTTCCTCTGTGATAAATGAATTGAGAGCCATATTCTGGGCTTTAAAGGGGGCAACCCGGTAGCCGTCCTGCTTCATTATCCTGCACAGTCCGGCTGCCAGAACGCTTTTCCCTACATTGGACATGGTCCCCTGAATCATAATTACTTTTGCCAATTGATATCCATCCTTTTTCTTTCATTCTGAAACTAAGATGTTGCCTCAGCCAGTTTGCCCTTCTGCTTCGCATAGGCATACAGTTCCTTGTTGGCCGTCTCCAGGCTTCCAAAATGATTTCGGCAGCAAATCACATTTTTGCACCGGTCTATGGCTCGTTTCGCCTGTGTAAGCGTCTCTTCCGGAACCGGCTCGAAGCATTCCCCTTCCAGAACTGCCGTCGCCAGCGCTTTTGCAGCCGGATAATCCAGGTCATTGGGGAATAAAATCCCGGTTGCAAAAGCCAGGCCTTTTCTCTGCAGGCTGCGGTATACTCCCCCTCCGGTGCCTGCTCCGGCTATGACAAATAATTCCGCCTCCCCTTCCGGCGCCGGAAGTTCCATACTTTGGGTACTTTCTTCAAACCTTCCTGTGGAAATCCCAAACAGTTTTGTGATATACCCTGACGTAAGGATCTCTTCCGGTGTCCCAAATCGCTCCAGATGTTCCTGGCCGACGCAAAGGATTTTGTCTGAAACTTTTGCAGCCAATTCCAACTCGTGGAGGGACATGATCACTGTAAGGCCTTTTTTTCGGCGTAATTCCTGCAAAACCGCAAGAAATTCCAATTTATATCTCACATCCAGGTAAGAGGTTGGCTCATCCAGAATAATAATATCTGGCTCCTGGCATATGGCTCTGGCCAGCAATACACGCTGCCTCTGGCCGTCACTGATCCGGTTAAAATCCTGATTCCTGATCTCTGTAACATGAACCAGCTCCATGGCCTCTCTAACTACCTTGTAGTCGGCCTCTGACAGTATTCCAAACCGCCCGGTATAGGGATAACGGCCAGTAGCCGCCACATCTTCACAGGTCATCATCTCTGATTTTAGCCTGTCAGTAAAGACTACTGCCATCTTTCTGGATAATGCCTGCCCAGAAAGGGCCATCATATCCTTTTCATCCAGATATACAACACCGCTTATAAGTGCAAGTTGTCTGGCGATGCTTTTGAGAACCGTGGATTTCCCTGCACCATTGGGCCCTATCAGAGTAAGGATTTCCCCTTTCTTCAGGCAGATACAGATATCCTTCACTACTGGATGCCCATCATAACCTACGCTCATGCATTCTGTCTTTATGTAGTAACCCATCCGTCATCCTTTCCTTCGCCCTGCCATCACCCACAACACAATGGGGGCACCGAAGACCGCTGTCATAGTGCTGATACTGATCTCCGTAGGAGCAAATAGATTTCTGGAAAGCAAATCACAAAACAGACAGAAAATACTGCCTCCCAGGAAGCAAGATGGTATCATTAGAATTGGCTTTGTATTCCCAAACATCATTTTCACCAGATGAGGCACTGCAATCCCCACAAAGGAAACTGGACCTGCAAATGCCACCACACAGGCGGACAGAATGCTTGATAATACCACCAAAAGAACCCGCAGCCTTAAGATATCCACTCCCATATTCCGGGCATAAGACTCACCCAACCGGTATGCGTCAAGGGGCTTGGACAGCAGAAAAACAACTGCGCTTGTGACTGTAACTACCGCAGACATCAACGCCACATCATCCCATGCTGTACCAGAGAAGCTTCCCCTGGACCAGTTGTGAAGATTTACAATCTCGG
>JAETTS010000386.1 GCA_021769025.1 Enterocloster bolteae | reverse complement strand
TTTTTCAGCGTTTCGTATTTGGTGAACAGGTCAGCATAGTCGGTAAACTCAATCAGGGCATGGGCACGATCCAGTACATAGCCCAGTTTGAATGCAAATACGCCGCCGTTCCAGAGGGCTCCCTGGGTGATGTAGGCCTGGGCGGATGCTTTGTCTGGCTTCTCCTTGAACATGGCGACCTGACTGATAGGGGCTGTATCTTTTGGCAGGATATAACCGTATTTCTCGCTGGGATAGGTAGGCTCGATCCCCATAAGGACCAGGTTGGCCCGGCTGATGGCAGCCTGATGTTCCAGTTTTTTTAGGGCCTCAAAATAATCAGCCTCCACGTAGGGGTCTACAGGGCAGACGATAACCGGAGCATCCTCGGCTATGCCCTGGATGTCCTTGAGATAGGCGGCGGCAAGGGCTATGGCAGGGAAGGTGTCTCTCCGGCAAGGCTCTATGCTTAGGTTTACCTGGTCTCCCAACTGGTTGTGGATGGCAGATGCCTGGGATTTGGATGTGGCGATGGTTATGGAGGCGGTAGCATCAGCGGTTTTGATCTGGCGGTATACACGCTGGATCATGGATTGAAGCTGGCCGGTTTCGGTGTGAAAAATTTTTATGAATTGCTTGGAGCGGATGTTGTTGGATAAAGGCCATAGGCGCTGGCCGGAACCGCCAGATAGCAGGATAATGTTCATGTAGGTGAATGACCTCCTTTTTTATTCGTTTGTGGTAATTGTGCAGGGGCCGGCTATGGTTTGGCACGCATGGGGTTGGATAGGAAATCTTCGTAGGCCAGGCGGATGCCTTCTTTTAACTCAGTTTTATAGGTCCAGCCCAGGGCTGTGGCTTTGGATACATCCAGAAGTTTCCTGGGGGTGCCGTTGGGTTTTGTTCGATCCCATCGGATTTGCCCCTGATAGCCGATGATATCCGCCACCAGCCTGGTTAATTCCTTGATGGTCAGTTCTTTGCCTGTGCCGGCGTTTACGGTTTCGTTGCCGCTGTAGTGGTTCATCAGGAACACACACAGGTCAGCTAAGTCGTCTACATAGAGAAACTCGCGCAGGGGGGAGCCGTCTCCCCAGCAGATAACTTCCGGCTGGTTGTTTAACTTGGCTTCATGGAAGCGGCGGATCAGGGCCGGAAGGACATGGCTGTGGTCTGGGTGATAGTTGTCGTTGGGGCCATACAGATTGGTAGGCATGACGGAAATGTAGTCGGTATTGTATTGGCGGTTTAAGAATTCGCAGTATTTTAAGCCGGAAATCTTGGCCAGTGCATAGGCTTCGTTGGTTTTCTCCAGCTCTGAGGTCAGAAGGCAGCTTTCCTTCATGGGCTGGGGGGCCATCCGGGGATAGATGCAGGAGGAACCTAAGAATTCCAGCTTCCTGCATTGGTTTTTCCATGCGGAGTGTATGACGTTCATCTCCAGAATCAGGTTATCGTACATAAACTCTGCCAGGGCCTCCTGATTGGCCAGGATTCCTCCTACTTTGGCTGCGGCAAGGAACACGTATTCTGGTTTCTCTGCGGCGAAGAAGGCTTCCACTGCCTCCTGGCGGCACAGATCCAGTTCCTTATGGGTCTTAAGCAGCAGGTTCGTGTAGCCCTGACGCTGTAATTCCCGAACAATGGCAGAGCCTACCATGCCCTGGTGCCCGGCCACATAGATTTTAGCATTTTTTTCCATCATCACACATGCTCTCCTTTTTACTGCTGGGTTAAGTTCTTCTCACGGCGTGCAAGCTTGCGGTCATGCTCTGCCATGATCCTGACTAATTCTGTATAGCTGGTTTTCTGGGGATCCCATCCTAAAAGGGTCTTTGCCTTCGTAGGGTCCCCCCACAGGTTGTCCACATCTGTGGGACGAAACCATCTGGGATTGACGCACACCACCATCGCTCCGGTCTTCTCATCATACCCTTTCTCATCCAGACCAGTGCCTTCCCAGCGTATGGTAATGCCGTTGGCAGCAAAGGCTTTCTCCGTGAAATCGCGAACCGTGTGCTGTTCTCCGGTGGCAATGACAAAATCTTCCGGTGTTTCGTGCTGAAGAATCAGCCACATGCATT
The DNA here is from genome assembly GCA_021769025.1 of Enterocloster bolteae. The sequence goes on along the minus strand of JAETTS010000386.1, from coordinate 1,133 downwards.
CCACATAATCCTTGGCATAGCCCCAGTCCCGAAGGGAGTCTAAATTGCCCAGTTCCAGGTGATCCAGAAGCCCTTCTGCAATACGGCCGGCGGCCAATGTGATCTTGCGGGTGACAAAATTCTCTCCCCGGCGCTCTGATTCATGATTAAACAAAATACCGTTGACGGCAAACATGCCGTAGGCCTCCCGGTACTCTTTGGTGATCCAGAAGCCATATTGCTTGGCGATGGCGTAAGGGCTGTAAGGGTGGAAGGGAGTGGTCTCCCGCTGAGGCACCTCCTCTACTTTTCCATACAGTTCCGAGGTGGAAGCCTGATAAATCTTTGTCTTTTTCGTCAAATCAAGGATACGGCAGGCTTCCAGGATACGCAGCACACCCAGGGCATCCACATCGCCGGAATATTCAGGGGCGTCAAACGAAACTTGTACATGGGACTGGGCCGCCAGATTATAAATTTCATCTGGCTGTACCGTATGAATGATCCGAATCAGAGAGGAAGCGTCGGATAAATCACCGTCATGGAGTGTAATCCTGCCTGACAGGTGATCGATTCGAGCGGTATTGGAAATGGAAACCCGGCGTACGATTCCATGAACTTCATAACCTTTTTCTAACAAAAACTCCGCTAAAAAAGAACCGTCCTGACCAGTGATTCCGGTGATAAGTGCTTTCTTCATAAAGATATCCCTCTTCTTTCCATAAGATATGTCCATACAGCTGTTATCCTGCGAAAAAACAGCCAGAGATTCTTGTCCGTCCTCTTTGCAGCGCAGGGCTGATTGACCTGATTTATGGATATTTTACGTTCTCCAGGATACGTTCTGAATAGCATATTCCAGCTTAGATTAGCACAATAATGGTTTTTACCACATCTTTCTGTACTCCCGCGGACTCATGCCTTCTATTTTCCGGAAACGGCGGCTAAAATAATTGGCATCGCTTAAGCCTACGGCATTGCCGATCTCATCGATGGTCATATCTGTAAAACGCAAAAGTGATTTGGCTTTCGTAATTCGTTTCTGCTCCACATAGGAGATGATGGTCACGCCATAAGCCTCTTTAAAGATTCGGCTCATATAGGATTTATCCATATAAAACCGTCCTACCAGATCATCCAATACAATGCGCTCT
>JAETTS010000385.1 GCA_021769025.1 Enterocloster bolteae | reverse complement strand
CCCACTCATAAATCTCACAAATCCTATCTCTAAGCCCGGAATACCGTTTCTGCTCCGTCTGATTCGCTGCCATCCCCAAAAATGTCTCCGGCACTCCCACCAGGCACACACATTTCCTTGCCCTGGTAACCGCCGTATAGATCAGATTTCGGGTCATCAGCATATGCGGCCCGGAAAAAAGGGGAATAATCACCGCCGGATATTCACTCCCCTGAGACTTATGAATCGTAATGGCATAAGCCAACTCCAACTCCTCCAGCTGCTTAAACGTATACTCCACCATCTTCCCATCGTCAAACTCCACAGTCAGGCTCTCCGCAAACACATTCAGTTCCCGTATGACCCCCATATCCCCATTAAAAATCCCCACACCGGTATCCAGCGGGATTCCATAGGAATTGCGCACCTCCCACTCCATCTGATAATTATTCTTGATCTGCATCACCTTGTCCCCCAGACGGTAGGTCACGCCACCGTATTCCTTCTCCGGCTTGTTCTCATCCGGCGGATTTAAAAAAGACTGGAAAATAGCGTTCAGCCGCTCCACTCCCAATGCCCCTTTCCGCATAGGTGTCATGATCTGGATATCCAATGGATTGGCTTCAATATACTTAGGCAGCTTTTGTGTCATCAATGTGATGGCAGCACTGATAATGGCATCTGGATTCTCCCTGCGGATAAACAGAAAATCTTTGCTCCTCTTCCCCAGATCCACCGGCTCCCCGGCATTGATTTTATGGGCATTGACAATGATATCACTCTTTGCAGCCTGCCTGAAAATGTGGGTCAGCCTCACCACGTTAATACAGCCAGAAGCGATGATATCCTTCAGCACGTTGCCAGGTCCTACGGAAGGCAGCTGGTTAACATCTCCCACCAGAATCAGGCGGGTACCTATATTCACCGCCTTTAAAAGGGATTGCATCAGCTGACTATCCACCATGGACATCTCATCAATGATGACCACATCCGCATCCAGAGGATTCTCCTCGTTCCGCTCAAAACGCATCCGAGTAACATCCCCTTCCCCCGGCACACCGTTCAGCTCCAGAAGACGGTGTATGGTTTTGGCCTCATATCCAGTGGCTTCCGTCATCCGCTTGGCCGCTCTGCCAGTGGGGGCAGCCAAAAGGATCTCCATCTCCTCCTCCTCAAAATACTGGATAATGGTATTGATGGTGGTAGTTTTTCCTGTACCAGGACCTCCGGTAATGATAAGCAGGCCGCTGTTCACTGCTTCTACCACAGCCTGAATCTGCAGCGGATCCAGCTCAATATGCTCCTGCTCCTGAATCTGAACCAACCGCTTTCGGATCCCCTCCTCCGATGCCGATGCCTTGACATTCAAATCATGAAGCATTCTCGCAGTATTCAATTCCATGTAATAGTAGGCGGACGCATAGACAATCTGCCTCTTTTTCTGGCTGACCGTCTGATACTCATCCGTCTCCTCCATAGTGTCCCAGCCAGTTTCCCAGTCACCGGTCATTTCCTGCCTGGATGCCTTCTCCCTGATTCGTCTGGCTACATCCTCTCCAGTCTCCCCAGCTACTTTCTTACTAGCTTGTCCGGCTACATTCCCTCCGGCTTCCCCGGATGCCTTCTTTCCAGCCTGCCCGGCTACATCCTCCCATCCTTCAGGCCTTTCTCTCTCTTGCCTCAGCCAGGTTCCACCTTCGTTCTTCACTACCAGACGCTTATCCATCTGCATATCCATCAGGTGCTTGTCCACTGACTCCTCTGGCACCTTTAAAAGTTCCGCCGCCTGATGGAACAATTCCTCTTTGGGCAGATATGTATGGCCCTGGCCGGATGCCTGAAGAAGGGTGTACAGGATTCCTGCCTTGATCCGGTAGTCGGAATCCGTAAAAATCCCCACCTTCTGCGCGATCTCGTCCGCCATCTTAAAGCCTACTCCCGGAATATCATCAGCCAAACGATAAGGGTTTTCTTTTATGATGCCGTACATCCGCGGTCCGTATTCCTGATAGATCTTGGCTGCCAGATTCATGGATATGCCGTATCCCTGCAAGAATATCATGGCCTGCCGCATATCCTTCTTCTCTTCTACCTGGTCGGAGATAGACATTGCCATCTTCTCACTGATTCCTTTTACCTCTGCCAGCCTCTCCGGCTCCTCCTCTATGATTCGGAAGGTATCCGCCTTGAATCTGCGGACAATTCTGGCAGCCAAAGCAGCTCCCACGCCTTTGATCGCGCCGGAGCCAAGATACCGTTCCATGGCTTTCGTATCCTCCGGAGTCTTAACCTGGTAGGATTCGACCGTCATCTGTTCCCCATAAACCGGATGATCCGTCATAGTTCCGGATGCCTCAATCATCTCCCCCTCACTAATATAGTGGAAGGTTCCTACCAGCACATACTCCTCGTTGTCCGCCAACACGCTTAACACGGTATATCCGTTATCCTCATTGCGGAACTTTATCTTTTCAACAAAGCCTGTTATCGTTGCCATAGGTCCTAGAATTCTCTCTTGCTGTTATCTCCGTGGCTGAACTCAATATATTTGCCGGTGCCAATGGCCACTGCTGTCAATGGATCCTCTGCAATCATAGTGCTGATGCCGGTCTTCTCCTCAATAAGGGCATCCAGACCGCTAAGCAACGAGCCGCCGCCGGTGAGAACGATCCCTCGATCGAAGATATCCGCTGCCAGTTCCGGCGGAGTCCTCTCCAATACATTATGCACCGCGTCCACGATCTGCATAGCCGGTTCCCTTAAGGCCTCCAGGGTCTCGTCCGACGTGACCACAATGGTCTTGGGAAGGCCGGTCACCAGATTGCGGCCTCTCACTTCCATGGTAAGAACCTCCGGCCTCCGATACGCTGCTCCAATATTGATCTTAATCTCCTCGGCTGTCCTCTCACCGATCAAAAGATTGTGTTTTTTCCTCATGTAGCGGACAAGAGCTTCATCAAAATCGTCTCCTGCCACCTTGATAGACGTACTGACTACCGTACCCCCAAGGGAGATCACCGCGATATCCGCCGTACCGCCTCCGATGTCCACAATCATGTTGCCGCAGGCCTTGGCAATATCGATCCCTGCTCCGATAGCGGCCGCCACCGGCTCCTCAATGATGGAGACATCCCTGGCTCCTGCCTGGTAAGTAGCGTCTTCCACTGCCTTTCTCTCCACCTCCGTAGCCCCACTTGGGATGCACACGCTGATCCTTGGCTTTC
>JAETTS010000384.1 GCA_021769025.1 Enterocloster bolteae | reverse complement strand
TCTCAGCTTCCTGTCTGGCATCCGATGTGACTTCCTGCCTGGCTCCTGTTCCGTTGATGTTGATGTCTCCATTGACTTTTGCCATGCCATTTCCCCCAGTGATCTCAAACGTAATAAGTTCATAGGCTCTGCTTTTTAGAGCCTGCGGTTATATGAAGAATATCGGCTGAATCCCAATTATTATAAACGAATGAGAAAATAGAGAACCATTGACACCGGCATGGCCGCGGAAGCGTTACTGCATCAGGTTTTGCAAGTCTCCATAGAATTCCGGATAAGAGATATTCACGCATTCAGCGCCTACAATTTGGGTCTTTCCGTCAGCACATAGTCCGGTGACGGCAAAGGTCATTGCGATCCGGTGATCCATATGGCTGTCGATAACCGCGCCGTGAATCGGCTTTCCTCCACGGATGATCATGCCGTCTTTTGTCTCTGTCACGTCAGCTCCCATAGATTGCAAAGCATTTACCATGACCGCAAGGCGGTTGGATTCCTTGACCTTTAACTCCGCCGCGTCTTTGATAACAGTCTCCCCCTGGGCAAAGCAGGCCATAGCAGCGATCATGGGGATCTCATCGATCAGGGTGGGAATGATAGCCCCTCCGATGACTGTACCGTGAAGGGAAGAGGTTTTCACCAGAATATCGGCAGTAGGCTCGCCGCCGTCTGTACTGGCATTAAGGATTTCCAAGTCAGCGCCCATGTTCCTGCAGACCTTAAGGATTCCGTCGCGGGTGGGATTGATTCCCACCTGCCGGATCAGGATCTCAGAATTTGGCACCATAAGGCCGGCACAGATAAAAAATGCGGCGGAGGAGATATCCCCTGGCACATGAACCACATTGCCATGAAGCTCTTGGGCAGGCCGGATGGCGGCGGTAGTGGCTTCTGTCCACACATCTGCACCAAAATGCCGCAGCAGAATCTCACTGTGATTTCTGGAAACATAGGGTTCAGTCACTCTGGTTTCACTGTCTCCATATAGCCCTGCCAGAAGAATAGCAGACTTTACTTGGGCGGATGCCACCTTGGATGTATAATGGATGCCGTGAAGGTGCTTTCCTGTGATCCGTAAGGGAGCGCACCCATTTCCCCTGACACTGGTAATGTCTGCCCCCATCAGAGAGAGAGGCTCTATGATCCGCTTCATAGGGCGTTTTTGAATGGAATCATCCCCTGTAAGAATAACTTGAAAATCCTGGGCAGCCAGGATCCCGGAGATCAGCCGGGTGGTTGTTCCGCTGTTTCCACAGTCCAGACACGTATCTGGCTGCGTAAGGCCGTGAAGCCCGTTTCCGTGAACCAGCACCCGATCTCCCTGATTCTCAATTTCAATTCCCATTTTCCGAAAACAAGAAATCGTAGACAGGCAATCCGCCCCCTGAAGATAATTGTGGATTTCCGTTGTTCCCTTTGCAATCGAACCGAACATAACACTTCGGTGGGAGATGGATTTATCTCCGGGAACCACCACTTCCCCTCGAAGTCCTTTTGCTTTTGAAACGTTCATTTCCCGTTCATTCCTTTCCATTCCATATAACCTTTTTCCAGTGTTCCTGGCTTAACGATGCCTGTGCCATTGGGGCTTCATAAATCTTGAAAAGTTTGCTGCGGCACATGGGATTTCATGTCTGCTCCCAAAGACAGGATAAGGCATCCATACAGTTCAATTGGCCATCATCTCATAATGATATTTCGCCAGATGTCCCCAAGCCGCGTCCATTGACTCTTTATCGTAGAACGAAATCCTGAGTGCTCCCTCCCCGTGTTCCCGGTTGTGATTGATTCCGATATTCTTGATGCTGATCCCCTTGGAAGCCAGAATCACAGACAAGGTGGAGATGGATCCCACTTCGTCCACGATATCCACAGTAAAGGAGTACTCTGGAACAATGGCCCCCTTGGACTTGTCTGACATTGAATTCCGGTAGCGCCCTGAAGTCTCGAACAGATCATACAAAGCCTGGCTGTCTGAGGTCTCCAGATCCTTTAAAATAGCCTGAAGAGAAGAAATGTACTGCCGCAGGATATCTGCCAGGTTTTCCCGGTTGGCCATGCAGATCTGCTGCCACATCTCAGGAGAAGAGGATGCGATCCGGGTGATATCCTTGAATCCCCCGGCAGCCAGCCGTTTCATCATCCCTTCTTCCCCGTCTGAATCCTTAACCAGGTTGACCAGGCTGGAGGCAACCACATGGGGCAGATGGCTGATAGCTGCTGTGATCTCATCGTGGCGGCGGTAATCCAGCACGATGGGGATGGATCCGATCATTTTTGCCAGGTTTACTAGCCGGCGGACATCCGATTCCCTAGACAGCAAGGTGGGCGTGATAATATAGTAAGCATTTTCCAGCAGATGATCCGTGGAATTCTCATATCCGGTCTTCTCTGAGCCGGCCATGGGATGCCCGCCGATAAAGAACGATTCCATGCCAAGGGTTTTCACATGCTCATGAATATCCGTCTTCGTGCTTCCCACATCTGTGACGATGGCCCCTTCCTTTAAGTAGGGGCGGACAGCAGAGAGATACCAGGCATTATATTCTACCGGAGTACACAGGAAAATGAAGTCGCAGCTTCGAAGTTCCTCCCCGATCCCGTCCAAAATGACATCCACAATCCCGTCCTCTTTGGCCTGCTCCAGCTTTGCCCTGGTCCGCATATAGGCCATGACGGTGATATCCGGCCGTGCACGCTTCATTCCCCGGGCGATAGAGCCGCCAATAAGGCCAAAACCGATAAAGGCGATGGCAGAATCTGTCATAGCTATTTCCTCCCGGCTAATTCCATGTATGGTTTCAAATCCTTCATCAGGGTATCGAACTGTTCAAAAGTCAGCGACTGGGGACCGTCAGACATGGCGCAGGCCGGGCATGGGTGAACCTCGATCATCAACCCGTCGGCCCCTACTGCCACGGCGGCCTTGGAGAGAGGCTCCACATAGGCACGGACACCGGTAGCATGGCTGGGATCCACAATGATGGGAAGGTGGCTCTTGGCCCGGATAACCGGGACAGCGCTGATATCCAGGGTATTCCGGGTAGCAGTCTCGTAGGTCCGGATGCCACGTTCACACAGCACAATATTGGGGTTTCCTTCCGAGATAATGTATTCCGCCGCGTTCAGCCACTCATCGATGGTAGCCGCCAGCCCCCGTTTTAACAAGACAGGGATACCAGATTTTCCCACCTCTTTTAACAGTTCAAAATT
>JAETTS010000383.1 GCA_021769025.1 Enterocloster bolteae | reverse complement strand
AGGATTCTGTCACGGTTCCTGCCGCAGACGCTTCCCTTATGTCCTTCCAAAAGGATTCTCCCTCTTCCGGCACCACTTCCAGCTGATCCCAGATTCCAAATTTCATATAATCCAGTACTTCCTGGATAAAAAAATCTCCTTCCTGATCAGTCAACGCATCGCAAGCCTTCATATCGATGGCTTCCAGCCTCATAGGATACCAATTCTCCACAGCCAGATAGTGTTCCACATATGAGTCTAGCCGTTGTATGATATCCTGCTCCGATTCATAGGGTAGCCCCAGAACCCGGTATTGTTTCCATAGTTCCCTGTGGTATTGACTAAACAATGTATCCAGAGAGCCGTTGGCCGCCACCTGAAAATAGTATCTGGATCCAGCGGTCCTGGCCCCTTCAACCATCACACAGAGAAGCGCAAAAATACACAGAAGGCTAAGGCTTAAAAATACTGTAATCTCCCCTGGCCGTTTCACTAATAGACCTCTTTCGACTGCTTCTCGATCTCCTTAAAAATAGATTCCAGCAGAGAGGTTATCTGTTTCTTGAAAATAAGAACCAATCCAATGACCACCACTAAAATCAAAACTACTTCAATCACTCCCAGTCCGCTCTCATCTTTGCAAAATGCGGCCCACTCGTTAAACAATCTCATCATTTCCATTCTCCTCTTCTACTTTTTTTGTGTTTTATGTTTCTACATTCTCCCACTTCTTTATTTACGTGCTCTTCGTTTTGTACCTCTATTTTGATCCCTCTGTAATTCCACGTTTTATAATTCCGCTGTTTTATAATTCCACACTTCATATTTCCTCCACCAATCTCCTGCCACCTCAGTCGATATAACTGCTGTTTTCTGTCTTTATAACCTACTAACACTTTCGTATTCCTCCATCCGCCCGTTCCTTACCTCCATCCGCCTCCTTCCTCTGTTTTCTCTATCCCATTGCCATCATTGCCGGCACCATGACCAACACCATGACCACAAAAAGCATCAAAAACAAGGGTAACAATAATTTCGTTCCTGCCTCCTCTCCCATGCGTCGTGCCACATTCTTCTGCTGTTCCCAGGCTGCCACCATTTCCTGTTCCAAAAGATTCTGTAAATTCTTAGTCCCTGTCCTCCGATTCTGTTCCAAAAGGGTGGCCAATTTCAGATACGATTGTATCCGGCATCGTTTTCCAAAGGCCATAATTGCCTTTCCCTCTGGCTGCCCGCATTGCATCTGCCCCAAGGCCAAAGCCATCTCTTCAAAAGCCGGCCTCTCCTGACATCGTTTTCCCTCCCTCCTCGCCTTATAGTTCAATACAATCCGTTCCCAGGCCTGTCCCACCGTCAGGCCCGCTCCTACAAATACCATCAGCTGATATACCACGTCCCCATAGTCCAACAACATGGCTTGATCCCGCCTTTTCTTCTTTTCCTCTTCTCCCTTTTTATCCTTTGCGTACAACAGGCAGGCTGTGAAAGGGCCTAGTAACAAAAACAACCTGTGATCCTTATCCTCTTTTTCTCTGTAGGTTAATTCCTGTCCCTCATATTCCCTGGGAAGCGCTACCTCCTTTGCGGTTTTGTCCTTCCGCTCTTCCTCCTGAATCATTTTCTGCAATGTGTCTGACAGCTGTTCCTGCGTAGTAAGTCGCTTGGGATAAACCTTCACGGGAAAAGCGGTTTCCTGTTCATAGGCTCCATGGGCAAGCGTCGCCCTCAGGATGACTTCCTCCCCTTCTTCCAGGCAATTCTGGGTTCGGATTCTTCCAAAAGAGTCCAGGATATCCGGGTTGTCGCTTTTCCAGGATACCCGAACCCCATATTCCGAAACATCCGACGGCAGCTCCAGATCCGCCCTCACCGCAGACAGAGACTCATTCTCTCCCTTTATCCTGTCCGGAAGCCACTGGATGATCTGGTTAAACCGTTCTCTAGCTTCCTCTTCTCCGTATTCCACCGGATGAATCTCTGCCTGACAGTTTAACGCTTCCTCGCCAATTCCTTCTACCACAAGATCATAGACGATAGGAGTATCGCCGTAATCCCCCCGTTTCAGATGTCCGTCTGCTATCTGGCCTCCGGATTGCGCCGCTGTCTCTGCCAGCCCATACAACAGAACCCCTGCCACCATACAGAGCACTTGTTTTTTTCGGCATTGCCAAAATCGGCAAACACCCTGCCTCATCTTTTGTTCTGTCTCTTTCCTGATTGTCATACCGTTATCGAACCGTTACTCCCCCTTTCTGTCATATACTCTCTAAATCTCGTAAAATCAGGCATAAAGGGACTCCCAGGGTACACCTGTCTCACCCTACCGGAATATCCAAAATCTTCCCGGCCAGATAGCAAGACAGCCCATAGACTCCCAGACATCCGCTCATAACCACCCTTCCTGTCAGCGTGGTATACATTACTGTGAAAAACCCTGGCGAAGTGCCGTCGATATAAAGAATAATCAGAAATGGCATAAGACTCATAATGTTCTGTTCAAATTTTCTGGAGGCGGTTAATGTGCGCAGTTCTTCCTTCACCTGATAACGGTCATTCATGACCTGCACTGTATGATGGATGACAGGAACCAGCCTTCCCCCGCTCCGTTTGGCAATTGCAAAGATCCTGGCAAAATTTTCCACCTCCTCCAGACCGCTCCTAGCTGCAAATTCGCCCATCAATGTCTCTATGGGACGATTCAGCTCCATCTGACGGGCCATATAAGCGAATTCCTTAGTTATAAGACCGTCTGTACCATACATAACCTCCAATTCCCTAAGACAGGAGGTTATGGAATTCTCCATGGAATATCCTGCATTCAATGAAGCAGACAAGATTTGGATCGCCTCTTTAAACTGTACCTCCAATTTCATGATCCTGGCTTTCTTCCAATATCTGCAAAAATATCCTGGGCAGAATCCGGCAGGAATCAAAAAGAGAACAAACGCAGCCAGGCTCCGGTAACATGTGTAGGATATTGCACCTGCCAATAAGATTCCCACCCCGATGGATAGGAGCCACTGTTTCCAGTTCAGATGGTACTCTTCATAGAAGATCAGGCCATTATCCTTCCTCTTCTCCGGCCTCCTGAAGCTTTCTCCGGTTTTTAAGTTCTCCCTTTTTCTCAAGACAGTCTCCCTCCAGCTGATATAATGTGTGAAGACGAATCTGCCCTTCCTCATACCCTTCTACCTCCTCAATCCGGAATACCTTTCTGCTTTTATCCCTCCTCCTTCCTACATGTACC
>JAETTS010000382.1 GCA_021769025.1 Enterocloster bolteae | reverse complement strand
TTTTTCTACATCTCGGATGACCAGTATTTTTTCAACAATGCTGCGCCGGAGGAGATGGCGGCCTTTTACCAGACGGTGTATCCCCGGTTTGATAAAAGGCGTTTTATCCATTTGATGGAAAGCTTTGAACTGGATCGGAGAAGGAAGATCAATACCTTTTCCAAGGGCATGAAGAAACAGGTGTCGGTGATCTGCGGCGTGTGTGCAGGGACGGACTATCTGTTTTGCGACGAGACCTTTGATGGCCTGGATCCGGTCATGAGGCAGACAGTGAAAAGCATTTTTGTAGGGGACATGGAGGAGCGGCATCTGACTCCGATCATTGCCTCCCACAACTTAAGGGAGCTGGAAGATATCTGCGACCATGTGGGGCTTTTGCACAAGGGAGGAATCCTTTTTTCCAGGGATTTGGATGATATGAAGCTGAATATCCATAAGATTCAGTGCGTTCTTTCTCCTGGCATGAGGCCGGAGGATATCCATGGTCTTCAGGTGGTGAAGGTGGAGGAGAGAGGGAGTTTGTATGTCCTGACTGTGCGGGGGACCAGGGAGGAGGCGGAGGAAGCCATGAGAGGCTGCCTTCCCATTTTTTCGGAGATCATCCCTCTCTCTCTGGAAGAAATTTTTATCAGTGAAACGGAGGTGGCTGGCTATGACATCAAAAAACTTGTGCTTTAAGCTTATGAAGGAGGATGTAAAACGGCGGGCCTGGACCATAGCCCTGACAGTTCTGGGGCTTGTATTTACCATTCTGGTTCCCGTGGCCATAAAGAGCGGAGAGTTTCGGGATTATGTGGCACATGTTGGGCCTGGGGAGGGAAGCAATTATATACAAAACAGCATTATCGGGCTTTTGAGGACTGGCGGCGGAGCGGTGACAGTTCTTATCCTTGCTTCGGTGGTATGGGCGGTTTCCGGGTTCCACTATCTGCACAACAGCAGAAAGGTGGATTTCTATCACAGCCTTCCCATCAAGCGGCGGCAGATTTTCTTGGCGGTATATATGAATGGAATCCTGATACCGGCAGGGATCTATCTCATGGTTCTTCTTCTGGCTGTGGGCATTGCCCTTCAGGCGGGGGTGGGGATGGATGTGATCGGAGTGATTCCTTTCCAGGGGTTTGCGATGCATCTGGTGTATTACAGCCTTTTGTATACTACCACGGTTCTGGCTATGATGCTGACCGGCAATGTGGTGGTAGCTCTTCTGGGGACTGTGGTATTCTATAGCTACGGGCCGGCGGTGATCGCTCTGGTTCTGGCTTACTTTAATTCCTGGTTCCATACGTTTACCATGTCGGCGGCACAGGATAGAAGGTATATCTTGATGTTGTGGTATTCTTCTCCTTTTGGAAACTATATGGGTTCTGTGGGAGATTTTAATACCGGGTTGTGGTATATAAACAGGATTCTGACAGCAGGTCTGGTTACTGTCTTTCTGGCAGGAATAAGCTATCTGCTGTACCGGGTAAGGCCTTCTGAGGCAGCGGGGAAAGCCATGGCGTTTAAGACGGCCAGGGCGCCCATCAAGGTACTTTTGGTGATTCCTATTTCCGTGGCATTTGGTATGTTTTTCTATATGCTCCGTTCTCATTTGACCTGGCTGGTGTTCGGAACCTTGTGTGGTTGTGTTCTGTCTCACTGCCTGATTGAGATTATCTATCACTTTGATTTCCGCAGGTTGTTTGCCCACAAGCTTCATCTGGCAGGGTGCGGGGGTGTATCCCTGGTTTTGCTGCTGGCAGGGTATTATGACTGGTATGGGTATGATTCCTGGGTTCCGGATGCAGGGAAGGTGGAGAGCGCAGCCATCTGCCTGTATGATAAGGATGAATGGGTTACCTATGGACAGGCGGATACCATACGGTCTGGGAATGGAAAGGTACGTTATTACTGGAATTATAAGAACCGGGCGGATTACTGCTATGAGAATATGAACATGACCGATGCCTCCCTGGCTATGGAAGTGTCCCGGAGAGGGGCGGAGGCTGATCAGGCCAGACGCAGGGATAAGAATTACAGGGCATACAATAGTGATGTGTTTATGGTACAGTTCCGTATGAAGAACGGGAAGGTGGTTCAGCGCAGGTACTCGATTCCTGTGGATGAGGAGGAGACCAGGCTTGTCTGTGCTATCCATGACAATGAGGAATATAAACAGGGCGCTTACCCTGTTATGAAACAGACAAGGGAAGACACCATGGAGGTCTTTGTCCAGCAGTTTGGCCAGACGGAGGAGCTCTTGCTTGACAGTGAGGCCAGGGGACATCTTCTGGAGACCTATCAGGAGGAGTGGAAGAACCTGACGGCAGAGACCAGGGAAAAGGAATTCCCTATAGGGATTATCCAGTTTAACACTGTGGACATGGTGAATGCCAGAGAGGAGTATAAGGCGCAGCTGGAGAAGGAAGGGAAGACCAGCTATTACTTCGACGTGGATCTGGCGGAACGGTGCTATTATCCCATCTATCCTTCGTTTGACGGGACGCTGGCGCTTCTTGCGGATGCAGGATATACGTTTGTTCCGCTGGAGGAATGGAAGGTATCCAAGATCCGTATAGAGCGTCTCACGGTGTATGATGACAGATATGTGGGGGATGACGGGGAGATGTCGGTTCTCTATGAGGGAGGCGTCCGGGATTATGAGGATGAGGAAGACTTAAATATCCTGATTCCGGCTCTCTGCTATCAGAATTATTCCAATATGGGAGGCGGTTTTTATAGCAGGAATCTGGATTATGACACTCTGGTGACGGTGTATCTGGAGGATTCGGATCGGACCTTTGGGTTTTACCTGGACCTGAACCGGCTGTCTTCTAAGGAAGCAGAATGGTATGGCCTGCATAGGGGGACGGAAGGGTGACACTAGGGTCTTGCGGAGTTTTTAGATAGCTGGATGATGGAAGTGTTCAGGATTGCCTGAACAGTTGATGATGATTTGATGTCAAGAAAAGGAGCGGATTATGATTATCCTCGATTATAAGGACCGGCGTCCAATCTATGAGCAGATTGTGGAGCGGTTTCAGGAACTGATGATAGCTGGAATCATGGAGAAGGACTCCAAGCTGCCGTCTGTCCGCAATCTGGCGATGGACTTGTCCATCAATCCCAACACAATTCAGAGGGCGTATGCGGAGCTGGAGCGGCAGGGATATATTTACTCTATAAAAGGCAAGGGGAATTTTGTGGCGGATAATGACCACATCAAGGAGAGCAAGAAAAAGGGGCTTTACA
>JAETTS010000381.1 GCA_021769025.1 Enterocloster bolteae | reverse complement strand
TGAAAATGTTTATGCTGGGGCAGTATATTTTGATGCATTCTGTGATCTACCGGACGGAACTGCTGCATCAGTGCGGACTGAACCTGCCGAAGCATACATTTTATGTGGACAATATTTTTGTGTTCCAACCCCTTCCATATGTGAAGACCATGTATTATCTGGATGTGAATTTTTACCGGTATTTTATCGGAAGGGAAGACCAGTCGGTCAATGAGCAGGTGATGATCGGGCGGATTGACCAGCAGATCCAGGTGACCAAACTGATGATTGATTACTACAATCAGGGGAAGATTCAAAGCTGGAAGCTGCGTTACTATATGATCCGTTATCTGGAGATCATGATGGTTATCTCCTCCATTTTGGCGATTCGTTCTGGCACGGATGAAAATATGAAGAAAAAGAAAGAACTGTGGCAGTACGTGAAGAAGAAAAATATGTTGCTGTTTCTTCGGCTGCGGTTCGGATTCCTGGGGCAGGGGATGAACCTGCCGGGAAAGGGCGGGCGGCAGGTTTCCATTGCCGGGTATAAGATCAGCCAGAAGTTTTTTGGGTTTAACTGATGGAGAGTCAGGACATCTTAAACAGCGCATGCAGATAACGGTTAAGGTGTGTAGGATCCTCAAAGAGCCAGGGGGAATATTCAGTGTAAGTCGTTTTATCGCGGTACTTCTTTTTCAGGGCTGGTTCCCATAAGGGAATGGGCTGGGGGAGGAACAGGCCGCTTTTTTTGGTGTAACAGGTCTGGGCGGTGGCTCTCTTGCGGGCAGATTTTTCTACGTACTCTCCGATACTTTTATGGATGGCAGTGTCTTCATAGACCAAGTAGTAGTAATCCTGATAGTTTGGATAGAAATATTTCAGGGTACCTTCAAAAAGGTGGATATGGAGGTGTAGCAGCCGCCCTTGGGCTTCCATGATACATAGGTCTGTGACGTGGCAGAAGGGAACGGGGATCTCATATTGGCTTTTCAGACGCAGAGATAGTATGGGACAGCTTGCCGGATCTATCGGAGTCGGGTGAGAGGCTGATGCTGCCGGAGTCTCAGGAGCGGCCAGCACTGCTTGAATATGTAAGGCTTCCAGCCAAAAGTCATGTTCCAGAAAGTCCGGGTAGTTCAGGATAGGGAGGATCAGGGGCATACCCTCCAGGTCTTCCCGGTTGTGGAGCATCAGCATATCATACAGAGAATCTTTATGAGTCACAAGATATTCTTTATAGACCGGGATCAATTCTCCGCCGGAATAGGTATCCTGCCGGTTAATGCCAAGAAAGCGCTCAATAGATTTTTGCTTTAAATTTTCCAGATGCAATAATTTGCGGTAAGGCTTAATGCGCTTATAGAGATCAATGCTGGTAACATGAGAAAAATCATAGGGCAAACCCAAGATGCGACAGCGTTTTAACAGATACGGAATGTCGAAGCCATCGCCATTGTAGTGGATGACAAAGTCAAAATCTTTCAGGAAATGGAAGAAGGCGGTTAACAGGGCTTCTTCTGAGTTGGGATCGTCGGCAAACCACTGAATCAGGTGCCAGGAGCCATTGCGGTGATAAGTACAGCCGATCAGGTATAGACGAGAGTAATCTCCGGACAGGCCGGTGGTCTCAATATCGAAAAAGAGAAGCTTTTCTAAGGGACCCAGGCGGTGCAGGGGATAAGTGTCTGGAAGGCAGACAGGCTTCTGGATGGTTATCATGGCAGGAACTCCTTTTCTTGTGTAGATTTTGCTGAGCGCTTTGCAAAGAGATTTTCAGTGCACCGCGTACTCTTGGGATAACATAGGAAATAACATATATTGTAATCCAGTCCAAATGGAAAGTCAAACGCTACCGGGAAGAATACTTGTCCTTGCAAAGGCTTGGACGGTATGGTATGATAAAGTGGAGAAAAAACTGCGGTAAAGGCATCAGAAAGGACAAGCGGTGATATCTTTTATCAGAGGACCTTTGGTTGAGAAGGAAGACGATGTGATTGTGGTGGAGGCAGGGGCTGTGGGGTACAATATCCATGTGCCGCTGTCGCTTTTAGAGGAGATGCCGCCTCTGGGAGACGAGGTGCGTATCTATACATATCTGCAGGTAAAGGAAGATTCCATGAGCCTTTATGGGTTCGGAAGCCGGCAGGAGTTGAAATTGTTTAAGCAGCTATTGGGGGTTAATGGCATCGGGCCTAAAGGGGCGCTGGGGATTCTCTCTGCTATGAGGCCAGATGATCTTCGGCTGGCAGTCCTTTCCGGGGATGCCAAAGCCATCGCCAAAGCGCCAGGGATCGGAGTGAAGACAGCTCAAAGACTGATTTTAGATCTGAGAGATCGGATCTCGGTGGAGGATATGCTGGGAAGAGCAGATGGGATATCCGATGCCGGGGGGAAGAGGGATGACGGGAGGACCGGGTTCATAGATTCTACCAGGAAGGAAGCCGTGGATGCGTTGGTGGCTCTTGGGTATTCGGCTATGGAGGCTGCCAAGGCGGTGCGGAAGGTGGAAGTGACCGAAGACATGACTTCAGAGGATGTACTGAAAGCATCGCTTAAATATCTGGCGTTTTGAGAGAAGAGGAGAGGGCAGATGCAGAACGGATCGTTCCGATTCCAGGTGACTGGATGTTTGAATAGATCGTTCGGAGGATAAGAGAAACGGCTACAAAAATTTTGAGATTGAGGCTGCGGCCGTGAAGGCCGCGTGTATAGACGACAAAATATATGGAACGACGAATTATCAACACAGATCTGACAGAAGAAGAGAAAAAGGTGGAATCCCACTTAAGGCCTCAGGCTTTGAAGGAGTATATTGGCCAGGAAAAGTTGAAATCCACTTTAAACATCTATATTGAAGCGGCCAAAAGCAGAGGAGACAGCTTGGATCATGTACTGTTCTATGGTCCTCCTGGCTTGGGTAAGACCACACTGTCCGGGATTATCGCCCATGAGATGGGGGTAAACTTAAAAGTTACTTCAGGACCAGCGATCGAGAAGCCAGGGGAGATGGCGGCTATCTTGAATAACCTTCAGGAAGGGGATGTCCTGTTTGTGGATGAAATCCACAGGCTGAACCGCCAGGTAGAGGAAGTATTGTACCCGGCTATGGAAGACTTTGCCATTGATATCATGCTGGGGAAAGATTCTTCAGCACGGTCAATTCGTCTGGAACTTCCCAGGTTTACTCTGGTGGGGGCAACCACCAGGGCTGGGCTTTTGACCGCGCCCTTGAGGGATCGGTTCGGTGTAGTGCAAAAGCTGGATTT
>JAETTS010000380.1 GCA_021769025.1 Enterocloster bolteae | reverse complement strand
ATCATTATACAGGCAGGGCAGGCCGCCACCTGTCTTCAAGGTGACAGCGATCTGTTTTTTCAGGAATTCCGGGGTCTTTTTATGGATCCTTACCGACAACACCGGATTCGTCATCCGCATCCGCCGGAATGATTCAATCATCATTACAGTCAACAGGTTTGTCCCGTCTTCCCCTGTCTCTGGAATCAGGCCGCCAACCATGATATTCTGGTTCCAGTGGTTGATGGCATCTACTGTATCCCGCACATTGTATCTCTGATGCCCGATATCATACAATTTCCGCTCTTCCCACTGTCTGTCGAACTTTTTCTGGCGCATCTCCAGATCCATCATTTGAGCGGCAGTCTCATTATCCTGAGACCGCTCATTGAACTTCAACATATAGCAATCCGTAATCTCCTGCGCCTCTTCCACAGACAACCTTCCCTCTTCCAAATCCTTTTTTAAAAACGGATACAGGTATTGGTCCGGGCGGCCAACAGCCAGGTAGTTATCTGTCAGCTGAAAGGCCAGATGCAATAGCCACGCGGATTGGCAAGCCTCAAAAAATGTTCTGGGAGGGTTCTTTGGAACTTGCCTAAGCGCCTGGGCGGCCCGCAGCAGTTCATTTCTTCGCTCCTTATTCTGACAGTGATCTGCCTTATCAAGAAGCATAGCCACATGGTTGGCCGCCAACTGTTCAAGTCCCTCCAGGGAGATCCTGGCAGCGGTCATAAAGTCTCTGCTTTTTCTGTTTTCCGTCTGTTTTAGCTGCCTGTCGATCCGCTCTTTTATCCCGGATGTCCCCAGCTTCAAAAGCCGGTTATAGTCCGGGGAAATATGGCCGAACATGGAATAAATGCCGAAACCATACCTTTCCCCCTCCTCTTTCTCCTGGGGAAATGCAAATTCCGGCAGATCATAGGTATTTACCAGTTTTTCTTCTCTCAGCGTAAAACACCCGGCGAATATCTGCTCCTCCCAGATTCCGCAGGGAGCACACTCCAATTTTCGCTTCTCAGCCATCGCCTTTCTGATGATTACTGGCAGTTTTCCGGTCTCTTCATTTAAAACCGGTTCCATTTTTTCCGTTTTCTTATTGACCGACAACATATTGTCCCGTATTTCATCAATTAAAAATGCGACTCGTTTCGACGGAACGCTCACTACAATTTGCTCTGCATATGTCTCAATATCAATCATTGTCTCTCTCCTGCCTTTGTCCTTCTTTTACCCCATGATAAATACTTGGATCCCTTTTGGAGCATTTTCCTTATACCGTTTTAGTCTCTCTGCATCCATAGTCCGCTCCCCCAGCTTATAGGTCCTCCCGCACCACTCATACTTTGCCCCGGCCGATGTGTTGTATGGAAGGAAATGAATCTCATGAATCTTGTTTTCACAGGCTGTCTCATACAAGGAGCTGATATTCTCCGGCGTATCCGTAATTCCCGGTATAATGGGAATCCGAAGTACAATATGGTCTGTCACCTTCCTTAACTGCTTTAAGTTAGACAGCACCACCTCTACATCTCCCCCAATGTAACGACGGAAGCGTTCCTTTTCTCCCAGCTTGAAATCGTAGAAAAATATATCGGTATAATCCGCCATCTTCAGTAATTTTTTTGTGTCTCCATATCCGGAGGTTTCTATAATGGTATGGATCTGTTCCTTCTTAAGCAGCCTTAAAATCTCCGTGACAAAATCCGCCTGAGTCAATACCTCCCCACCGCTTATGGTCACTCCTCCGCCACTGTTTTTAAAAAAGGGCTTATCTGCTGCCACTTCTTTAACAACCTGGGAGGGTGTATAGCGTTTCCCTGATACTGTAAGTGCCCCCTGGTTACACACCTGCGTACAAGCTGTACATTCACTACACAACTCCCTGTAGAACATTCTTTTTCCATCTTGTATCCTCTGGGCGCCATTCCCGCATTCCGATACACAAAGCCCGCACAGGCTGCATCGACTGGCTGCAAATAAGATCTGTGGATCCGTTTTCTGTGACTCTGGAGAATGGCACCACTCACAGTGGAGGGGGCAGCCCTTCACATAGATGCAGGTTCGTATTCCTTTTCCGTCATGAACCACAAAATGGTCAATGTCAAAGATGGTTCCCTGTATGTTTTTCTTTTCCATGTTAAACCGTTATGATTTTCCTTTCCAGCATGCTGAGCACACATTCTTCCACTGCCTCCATAATCGTGTATCTTGGCTTGTAGCCCAGAAGACGAACCGCTTTTTCAATGCTATAGTTGTCACTATGAGTCAGATGAGACCATGTACTGTTGATATAGCTTTCCACAGCGGTGTATTCACACCATTCTTTCCACGGAAGATACCGAATACAAGATTCCCGCCCAAACCATTGATATGTCGCCTCTGCGAAGCCTCTCAGCGTCATCGCAAAGGGAGCCGTGGCATGGAAGCTCTCCCCCAAGGCTTGGCCTCGGTGTGTAATGGCGTTCATAAATACCTGAGCCGCATCGTCCACATGAACATGGTGGACTGTCTCCATCCCTAAATGAGGAAGCGCAATCTCTTCTCCCCTTCCAATTTTCTGAAAGACAAGAGGATCCAGATTGCCGGTAGGATTGATGCAGGTCCAGCCTGGCCCTGTTAGATGCCCTGGCATAATAACTGTTTCCGGAACCCCTCCTCTTCTATATTGCTCATGAAGAAATGCCTCGCTTCCTGCCTTATTCATTCCGTAATTTTCCAGAGGATGTCTGGGAAGATCCTCCGTGGCCGGAACCGTTGTGGCATGCCCATGAACCCAGATGGATGCATTAAACAGATAGTGGCTGATATTCGTATATTTCAGGGCATCAATGATCTGATAGGTGCTTTCTGTCTTATCATTGATCAGATCCACCACAATATCTGGATTCAATGCCGCAATCTTCTTTCCAAATGTTCCCCGCTCTTCTTCCCTATTCCTGTCCAGAATGATCGTCTCCACATCACTCCAGGCATGACTTTTTTTAACAGGCTTCCTTAAGCCCCTTGATACACTGATAACCTGATATTCTGCCTTTACAAGCCTTGGCACCAGATAGCTTCCAATCCGCCCGGTTCCACCGATAAGTACCACCTTCATGAATATCTCCTGTCCTTCCTGTCAATGCCTTGGTTATTGTTTGATTCCGCTTACTGCAATGCTCTGCACAATATGCTTCTGCAGCAGTAAGAACATGATGGTTAATGGAATTGCACTGATCACAGCTACAGCCATCCGGGGGCCATAATAAATCTCTCCTTGCTGTGCAT
>JAETTS010000379.1 GCA_021769025.1 Enterocloster bolteae | reverse complement strand
AACCGAAACGACTCCGCCATCCGGCTTTCAGAAAATCCCTTCATCTCCATCTTCACAAACCAGCTATAAATCTCTAACATCACCTCCGGATAATCCTTTGCAGCCCGGATCCGTTCATAATCCAGCACCATCACAGCCCGGTCTCTCTCCTCCCCCAGAAAGTCAAAACTGATAAACTCCATCCCCTCTTTGCAATCTCCCAGAAAAAACAATTCTTCCAGCTGCTCATACAAGATCCCCACCTCCTGGATCCCTCCTGCACGGCTCACTGCTGACCGCAGCTTCACCTGCTTATACTTTCCATACTCCCTGTGAACCTTCAAAAGCAGAGACCTAAGATTCCCCCCAATCTCCTCCGGAATCAGATAAATCATTTCCCTTCCCAGAGAAGTACTCATATAAATATTCTTAACTCCCATCAATTCTGTCAAAATATTGGTCACCACAAACCCATCCAGCCGGTCAAATTCCCTGGGAGACCGAATCCCCAATAAGACAAACGAGTTTCCCACATTCTCCATAAACTTCTCCAGAAGGACGGCATCCGCTCCCGACACCTCCTCCTTTCTTATGAGAATCCCAAGAAGCTGCTCCTTCACCCGGGGAAGCATACGGTCAAACGTACTTTTATACTCCTGTTCCCACTTTCTTTTGTCCTCCAACTCTGCCAGTTCCCGTTTTACCCCCTGAAGCACCTCCACAATCTTTTCCTCATCGCAAGGCTTCAAAATATAATGCCGGATTCCAAGTTCCATCGCCTTGCTGGTATACTCATACTCCCCATAACCGGAAAGCACCACAAAAAGCATATCGGGATACAACTCCTTCGTATTGCGAATCAGCCCGATCCCATCCATCACCGGCATCTTAATATCTGTAATCACAAGATCCGGCCTGTGCATCTGTATCTTCTCCAGCCCTTCAATTCCATTCCACGCCATATCCACCAGTTCCATCCCCAGCTTCTCCCAAGGAATAATCTCCGCCATGGCCTCCCGCTCAATATCCTCATCATCCACCAGCAGCACCTTAATCATCTTTTTCCATCACCTCCCTTTTGGGAATCCGGATAGTCACCACAGTCCCCTTCCCCAGAACACTGTCAATGGCAAAATCCCCCTCCAGGTTAAACGCCATCTTTAGCCTTTCATAAATATTTTTCAGTCCAATCCCATGCCCCTTCTGTTTTGCAGTAAACGTACGAACCCGCTCCAGCTCATCCTCCTCCATTCCCGGTCCATTATCCCTCACAGTTATCACAATCCGTTCCCCCTCCTCCTTTATCTCCACCGATATATCACACGGTGTCAGCATCCGCTCAACCCCATGATAGATAGCGTTCTCAACCAACGGCTGCAATGTCATATGTGGAATCAGATACCCCTCCGGCACCTGGCATATCACAGAAAATGAAACCCGCTTTCGGTATCTGTACTCCTGAATCATCATATACTGCTTCAGGCTGTCCAGTTCCTCCTCAACCGTAACATAAGGTTGCTTATTGAGGGCGGACCGCAGAATTGTTCCAAGAGCAACCGTCATTTTAGCCGCCTCGTCATTTTTCCTCGCCCGAATCATCCAGTGGATGCTGTTTAATGTATTATACAGAAAATGAGGATTGATCTGAGCCTGCAGCATCTGATACTTGGTATCTTTCAAAAGAAGCTGTTTCTCATAATTCTCATGAATCAAATAATCAATCTTATCCAACGCCACCTTAAATTCCTGGGTCATCAAGCCAATCTCATCCTTCTGTCTGCTGCCCCCCAAAACCGCCCTGGCCCCGTCAAAATCCCCATTCTCCACAATCTGCATACTTTCTGTCAGATGCTCAAGCGGTTTCACAATCACATGGGCAAGCCTCTTCAATATCATTGCCGAAGCCAAAAACAATACAAAAAAACCACCTATTACCAATCGCCGCAAATCCTGATTCTGGCCATAAATCTCCGAAAAAGGAAACACGTTCACATACATCCATCCAGTCTTAGAAGACCTTACATGACATACAAAATACTTCCTTCCATGCTCCGTCATAATCTCATATCCCTTGTCTCCCTCAAGTTCTGGAAGCCATTCCATCATATGCTCCTGATTCTCATAGACTATCCCCTCATCCGAGAAGACGCACAGCGCCGAGCTTTCCGCCTCCAACTCGCCAATATTCTTCTCAATCATTCCCGACACATCACTGGTAATCAATAAGCTTCCCAGATACTCCAGGCTGGCATCATCATACTTTCGGATATCCCGCCCTGACAAAAGATACGGGTACTCCGCTGTGGGCTGTTGCACCACATAAGCCCCCTTGGCCTCATGAAACCGCTCCATCACAGAGTCATACAGTGCCTCGCTCACCGTTCCCGTAGCAATCCCCACCACGAACTGGGTGCCTTCCCCATCTGTATACAAGATATTCGAAAGCATATTTGAATTAGCCAATTCATTATTAAAAAGCAGACGAAGCTGGTACACTTCATAAGAATAGTCCGCCGTGGAAGAATCCATATCCTTCATTTTTGAAAGCTGCTCCTGAATCTTTAAATCCATCGCGATATTATAAGAAATCCCCTCTACCTCATCCAGGCTCCGATTCACCTCCTGAATAAAAAAGTCCAGCTCCTGCAGAGACTTCTCATACAATTTCCCGTCATAAATATTAAAGCTAACCTGCAACGCCCAAGCGCTTATGAGAAAACAGCTTCCCAGCATCAAGATATATACAATAATCATCTTTTCCGCCAGCTTTAAATCCCTATACTTTCCATACCAGTAGTCCAAAAAGTTTTTCATCCCCAGCCGTTCCCTTTTCCGATTATTCCCTTATCGCGAAGGGTCAAAAACTACACGGCGCTGCTTCATCGCCTGATACAGTTCCTCATCTGTCAAATGGTTCTCATAATTTAAAAGCAACATAATCTTCCTGTCTTTTTCTGGATAGATAACCTGTCTCTGCCACTGATAAAAATAAGGCCCATCCTCAAGATTCCTTATATACCCCATCAAAAGACGCAGAAGATATGCTGTCTCCTTCACATCCGTCTGGCAGTCATTGTCATAGAATCCTTTCCATTTATCATGGCAGCATTCCTTCATATCCATATCTGCCTGCTGGAAACACTCCGCTGCCTGTCCGATTTCATAGAAGGCCTTCAGAAGTTCCCCCTTCTCGTACGCCGAAAAGCCTCTTCCAAAATGAATTACACCTTCCAGACAGTGGGTATGCAATTTTACCTGAAGAGCCAGAGAATCCTT
>JAETTS010000378.1 GCA_021769025.1 Enterocloster bolteae | reverse complement strand
GTGGCAAGATCTGCATATTCCTGCAGGCCTTCCATGACAACAGCAGCCAGCCAGTCTATTTTGATTCTGTCTGCTGCCATACTCACCGCCTCGCTTTCCTGCAGCTGAATTTCAGACACTTCTTCTTAAAATTCATATGATCTATATTTGTGATATCATAGATTTCCCCATGAAAGATCATCCTGTGTGTAGTGGAACCAATCTCCGATGCCTTCTTACAGTAGCGAACCGTCACCGTCATCCCCACATCCTCCACGACAATTCCTGACACATCCTTTTCTCTGGAACTTGCCAGCCCTTCTCCGCCGATCGTCGCATGGCAGGTATAGAAATCCTCCCAGCCGTTCTTATGATTCCCGATCGCATCTGTGACCACAATATTCTTCTGGAAGGTCACCTTCTCATTCATCAATGCCGCATTCACAGCGCAAAACACCTCCCATCAGAATCCCGGCTCCCGGACTCCAAACAATAGTGCCCGAAGTCCCAGGGTCAAAGCCTTATGATCCGCTTCCTCCCTGTGCTCATACAGATAAGCCACCGCATACATCACAGCGATCCTTGCCCCTGTGGTTTCCTCGAACACATCCTCATCTGTAATTCTCGCCACATCCATACAGATCTGCTGGCCCTGTTCGATCAGATCTGAAAGCAGCCGGTCATCATCCTCAAAATCCACCCGGAGATAATTCTTCATTTCCTTCACCGTCATGATCAATGGACTTCACCTTCTTCCATCTCCACCATATAACCTGCATAGTTCGACCAGTAGGATGCTGTCTGGTATGCTTCCAGACATCCCTTCGGTACATAGATCCTGCAGTCATCCGGAATCCCGTTCAAAGCATTTGCAGCCCCTAATGCAGGAGGTGTCTCCGGCATCAGGTAATACCGTTTCATACTGCTGCAGTTTTCAAAAGCGTACCGGTTGATCGTTTTCACTGCAGACGGGATCACCAGTTCCGTCAGCGTCCAGCATCCGGAAGCAAACGAATCCGGGATCTCCGTAACGCTTTCCGGGATCCTGACCGTCTCCAGGATCCGGTTATCCGCCAGGCAGTACTGCTCAAATTTATTCACTCCGGCAGGGATATGTATCTCTGTAAGTGAATAACACTTCCTGAAAGCCTGGCTTCCAATGGTTGCTGCACTGTCCGGAATCACGATCTCCCGCAGCGAATAGCAGGACTCAAACGCATACGTATAGACAGCACTTACCCCGTTTGGGACAGAAACGTGCCGCATACTGCAGCACTCCTGACAGGTATACGCGGAAACCGCCGTGCCGATCTTTGGGATTCCCAGAAACAGCAGACTATAGCACTTTGCCACAATCCCGTTTCCAAGTCCCTGGACAGTCTTTGAGATGCTGATACTCTCCAGTCTTCCAAAGCAGGAGAAACAATAGGAGTCCAGACGCCTGATCTGCTTTCCTGTCTCTATTTTCCGCACCGCCATAAAATATTTCATGTTTTGCTGGTAAGTACTCTTTCCTCCTGAAAATGCTCCGGATCCTGTACTGTAGTATCCCAGGAACGTAATCTCTGTGTATTCATCCGGAATAAAGCGGATCACATAATCCCCAGGCTGAGCATACCGGTGTGTAAAGCTCACTTCCGAATTCCCGCCGCTCACCACAGACTCCGGCTCACTTCCGTCACCCCAGTCCAGCAGCACACCGGCAGACTGGGACTGCCCCAAACGCACCACCGGCTCCAGCGTATCATCATCCAGATGAACATAAAGCCTGGTCGCACCATCATCCGTGATATACAGTGCCGCCACATTCACTTCGCGATTGAATATTTTCAGATCCTCCAGAGACCAGTTCCATCCCTCACAGACTAAACCGTCATGGGAAGGCCATTCCGGAAGCTCCTCCATCTGCTGCAGTGCTGTCAGGGAATAACTGTACAAAAGCGTCCCGTCATAATCAAAGAACCGGACCGGCAGGCTTTCATCCGCTTCCGTACCACCGCCCCCTGACGGAATACTCCGGATAGCATCCGGCATCATCGCCGGTTTCATCTTTTCACCGCTCCCCTTCTTTTCACGGATGGAATCTGCAATGGCAGACAACGTGTTATGATCCACAAGCACATTTCCCATCAGAACTCCACCTCATTTCCATCAACCAGGCTATCCAGACGCTTCTCCATATCACTCACCGCAATGCGTACCTCAGAAACATCTGACTCAACAGACTTCAGTTTCTCTGCCACCTGTTCCTCCGTCTGGTATCCGCTGTCATTTTCCAGTTCACTCACCTTCACAGGAACCGGCACATTCCTCTGGGCACCGGCTTCAATCCCTTCCAGTTTTTCTTTTTCATCGGAAGAAAAATCATTGCTGGACAATCCTTTTCCCGCTTCCGCATCAACCTTGCCCTTCAGATCCTCCGCCAGTTCCTCTCTGGTAACATAATCACCGCCCAGCCCCAGTTCCTCAGAAGTCTTATTCCCAACCAGTTCCACACCATTGATCTGCGGCTTGTGGTTCATATTTTCATAATTATTGGAATTCGGGACACTGCTCATCGTCCCTGTCAGTTGTTCCATCTCAAGCCACCTCCACCGTCAGCTTCAAAACCTTATTGGCAATAAATGTACACCTGTAACCATTCGCCTTATTCAAAGACAGCTCCCAGATATACCTTCCAAGTTCCAGATGCTTCGTGTCTTCCTCCAAAAAATGAATGGCTTTCTCCTCC
This sequence comes from Enterocloster bolteae, assembly GCA_021769025.1. The sequence continues at coordinate 554 of JAETTS010000378.1, read as the reverse complement.
AGATCCGCCACAATCGTAAATGCCGGTTCCGGATCCAGCTTATTCCTTTTGGCAGCAAAGACTACCGAATCCCCTTCCTCAAACTCATACTCCGTGCCGTCCGGCAGGAATGCCTGAAAAGCAAAAGAAGGGGTATCGCCTTTGGTCATCTCGATCTTCATATTTTCATCGATCATCCAGGACATCTGTCTCACCTCACAAAACATTCTCTGATGGAGTAACCAATCGTTACCCCATCAGCCGTAATACTTCTGCTATCAATTCACCTGTTACTCTGCTACCTTCAGCTTCATGATCTGCACTGCCTCCGGAAGAAGCAGTTTGCCGTCCACCCTTTCCTTTGCAACAAAACCGATCATACCATTTCCGGCAAACAGCTCATTGAGCTGCTTAAAGGATCTTGTCCCACGGTCACCGATGTTGTAATAACTGTAATCGCCAAAGGAGATGGCATCCTTCGGAGCATAAGCGGATGTATGCACGGCATAACCCAGAATCCTGTCCGGTTCCCCGGCCTGGTAGGATGGCTGCCAGATATAGGCTCCGTTATTATC
>JAETTS010000377.1 GCA_021769025.1 Enterocloster bolteae | reverse complement strand
CACGGCAGAGGCTCCCGCGGTATCAGCAATACTTTAAGCTATTTTTCACAAAATCCAGGGACATCTTCAATTCTTCATAGATATCGCATCCCTCATAAGACTTGTCATGGTCGGTCACATACCATTTTGGCTTTATCAGTTCCTCACAGAGAGGAATCAGCCGCTCCCACTGTACACAGCCATATCCTGTAGGCCGAAAGATGAAATCCTTGTTCCAGTCCCTGGCATTCCCCTTACGGTAATAATCCTTTAGATGTACAATCTCAATACGATCTCTATACTTATAAAGCATCTCCTCTGCGCAAGCCCCGCCAATCTCCATCCATCCCAGATCTGGCTCAAACAACAACCCGTCTGGTATGGCCTCCAGGATCGTGTCCATCCGATATTTCCCATTCTCCATGTTGATGAACTCATAATTGTGGTTGTGATACTGCAGTTTCATTCCGTAGTCCGCCACCAACCTGGAAGTCTGACGGATATCTTCCAGAATCTCCTCTGTAATCGGTACGTTGGGAGTCAAAAGGCCGATGTATTCCATTCCAGTCTCTTTAAGATAAGATACCGCTTCCTTCTGGGTCTCTCCGGGAAGCACGAATGCATAGGCAAAATCTCCCCAGTTCCCACTTCCCTTCACTGGCTCCTTGCGAAGGATCTCTGTTGCAGAGACAAAACAGCCAAATGGTTCCAGACAAGCTTCCTCGCAGGCCTTGGCAATCTCCTTTGCTGTCTTTCCGAAGAATCCGGTGATCTCGATGCCGTCAAATCCAAGAGCCGCTACACGCTTTAGGGTTCCTTCCATATCTCTTGCCATCTCATTAAGCAAGATATAGCCAGGCGCTCCAATTTTCACTTTTCTCATTCTTGTTCTCCTATTTATATCGTTGATGTTCGGTAAACTACAGGTCACACTTGACACACACATACCGGTGTGGGCACTGGCGTGCGGGAGATTTCCATCAGATGTCCGGTCTGCCGGTCAATCTGGAACACTACAATCTCATCGGTATCCTGATTTCCCACCAACAGAAAACCTCCGTTTTTATCGATGGCAAAATTTCTAGGCGTTTTCCCGCCGCAGGGCACATTAGACACCCACTCCAGCTTGCCATCCTCAAGGATCCGATAGCAGGTAATGCTGTCATGTCCGCGGTTGGAGGCATATAAAAATGCCCGGTCTGGTGTCATGTGAAGGTCTGCACAGATATTTTCACAGGGAACCGGCAGCGTGGAAATCTGCTGAATCCCCGCCAATCTCCCGGTATCCCGGTTGTACTGAAGCACACTGATGGCAGACCCCAGCTCATTAATCACATACAGCAGATCTTTCTCCTGGTAAAACTCACCAAATCTAGGCCCACTGCCTGGCAGACATGAGTAAGTCTCCTCTTCCCGAAAAATCAACTTCCCGCCCTCCGATACCTCATACACCATCAGCTTGTCCAATCCCAGATCCGGTATCATCACCCGGTTGGTTCCCGGAATCGGAATGCAGGAATGGGCATGGGGCCCTTTCTGGCGCACCGGATGGACACTGTTTCCTTCATGCTGCACAAAGGATGTCTCCTTAAGTCTTCCATCCGTAGCTGCCTCATAGGCACAGACACTTCCAGTCATAAAGTTGGAGACCACAACCTGTCTTCCATTGCCACAGATTGCCACATGGCAGGGATCCTGTCCATGGGTGGAGAGCCTGGATACCAATTCCAGATCTCCCTCATCATTTAGGATCCGAAAAGAACTGATGCTGCCTGATGCCTCCCCCTCATATTCCTTTAACTCATTGACTCCATAAACCATAGTTTTCTCAGGATTCACAGCCAGGTAAGAAGGGTTCTTCACTCCGGGAATCGCTCCGGTGACCACCAATTTCTTCGTCTCCTGGTGAAATTCCGCCTTATAGATGCCTTCTCCCTTCCCCTCTAAAATCTCCCCTGTGCCAAACCGAATGGGTTCCGTATAGGTGCCAATATAAAATCTCTCCATAGTATTCTCCAATCCTCTTTGCGCTGCTCTTAAAGAAGAGAACCACTTCTGATCCCCTATCCCCTAATCCTTACTCTTTGCTTAAAATCTTCAGCGCCTCTATAATAAACCGGTTCCGCCCGGCTGCCAGCCTGTCCATATCCTTTACCGACCAGTCATAGATACCTCTTCCCGTCTTATACCCTAAGTCTCCGTTCTCAACCCGTCTCCGAAACTCTTCTGATGCCTCCTGCCGTCCAGAAATCTCCGGAAGCACCGTATTCTGTACAGACTCACACAGATCCAGGCCTACCCCATCGATATGCTCCAACGGCCCCCACGCCGGGAATCGGATTCCCATGCCCATCTTCACTGCCGTATCCACATCTTCCGGGCTGGCCAGCCCAATTTCCACAATATTGACAGCCTCACGGATCACCGCCTGAAGAATCCGGTTGGCCAGTTGCCCCGGCAGGTCCTTCCGCACCAGCACCGGCGCTTTTCCCCACCGATGCAATTCTTCCTTCATATGAACCGCCAGCGCCTCATCCGTATATTCACTCATGACCACTTCCACCAGCGGCACCAGGTGAGCCGGGAACCAGAAATGAGTTGTCATGGTCCGTTCCGGATGCTCTACTTTAGCCGCAATATCTGTGATACGCAGGCCGCTGGTGTTGGACGCAATGGGCACCTCCACAGGAAGAAGCCGATCCATTTTCTGAAACAAGTCCTGCTTCAGCTCCAGATTCTCATACACTGCCTCAATCACCATAGACGCATGGGACAAGGCATCTTCCATTGCCTCACTGCAGGACAAAAGCCCCTTCCCTTTTTCCATTGCTTCCCTGTCAGTCAATCCATTGTCCTTAAGTTCCGCCATACAGCTATAGGCCTGTTCCACGCCTTTTTCCGCGTAAGAAAGCTGGGTATCCACCAGAATAGTTGGATTGCCTGCAAGGACGCTTCTGGCCGCAATCCCACTTCCCATCAGGCCGCTTCCAATAATTACCACATGATCCCTCATCACGCCTTTTCCTCCTTTTTCAGTAAATCGTCATGGGACGCTTTCCCCGTCTGCTGCCACGTCATCGAAGCGATTCCATCATGGCATTCTCAGACTGACTTGACCTTATTCATTCACCATTAACAATTTCCCATAAAAATAAAGTCGAGTTAATCAGCAAATGATATACTATCTTAAGACTTCATTCCACAATGTCGCTTCATTTTCATTTAAGCCAGAGACAACATAGCCCGGAGAGGGAGTTATATTGCTTTCTCCAGGGTACTTGAAGACC
>JAETTS010000376.1 GCA_021769025.1 Enterocloster bolteae | reverse complement strand
AAGCTTTTTTGCCCCCAACACCAGCTACGCCTCCGGCAAGGAGTACAACCAGGAGGGAAATGAACTTAAGAACTTGATCCGGAAGTTTAACCAGCACGGTATTGAAGTCTATCTGGACGTGGTGTTTAATCACACGGCGGAAGGAAACGAACAGGGGCCGTTTTTCTCCTTTAAAGGCCTGGACAACAATATTTACTATATGCTGACTCCGGACGGCCAGTATTACAATTTCAGTGGATGCGGCAATACCTTAAACTGCAACCATCCCATCGTGTATCAGATGATTCTGGATTGCTTAAGGTATTGGGTCACCACCTACCGGGTCAACGGATTCCGGTTTGACTTAGCATCCATTCTGGGACGGAATCAGGACGGAACGCCTATGAGCAAGCCGCCTCTCTTGGAAGCTTTGGCCTTTGATCCGATTCTGGGAGACGTGAAGCTGATTGCCGAGGCCTGGGATGCCGGTGGTCTGTATCAGGTAGGACAGTTTTCTTCCTGGAGCCGTTGGGCAGAGTGGAACGGCAAATACAGGGATGACCTGCGTTGTTACTTAAAAGGCGATGAGGGTATGGCCCAGGCAGCTGCGGAACGAATCGTAGGATCCAGGGATCTGTATGAGGCCAGCCACCGGAAAAATGTGTCTGTGAACTTCATCACTTGTCATGACGGCATGACCCTCAATGATCTTTACTCTTATAATCGGAAGCACAATGAGAAAAACGGTTGGAACAATACAGACGGAACTAATGATGACCACAGCTGGAACTGCGGGGTGGAGGGAGACACCGAGGATCCCAAGGTTCTTTCCTTGCGGCACAGAATGGCAAGGAATGCCTTTTGCCTTTTGATGTGTAGCAGAGGAATTCCTATGTTCCTGGCCGGAGATGAATTCCTCAATACCCAATTCGGCAACAATAACGCCTATTGTCAGGACAACATTACATCCTGGCTGGACTGGAATCTTCTGGAAAAGAACAGGGATATGTTTGAGTTCTTCCGATATATGATACGGTTCAGAAAAGACAACCGGATTCTCAGGGCCAATGTAAGCGGCGGTGCATGTGGATTCCCGGATACCAGCTTTCATGGAGTGACACCGTGGCAAAAGCAGTTTGCATCTTATGACCACTATGTAGGCGTCATGTTTGCCGGACAGGAGAAAAAGGGTATCTACGTGGATCCTCAGATTCTCTATGTTGCCTCCAATTCCTACTGGGAGGATTTAGAGGTGGTTCTGCCAAAGCTTCCTAAGACCATGTATTGGGAAAAAGAAGTGGATACCTGGCAGGCAGAACAGATCATCACCAAACTGGAAGGAAACACGGTGACAGTCCGTGCCAGAAGTGTCATGGTGTTTGCGGCCAGGATGTTCTCGTAACCTGCGATTGTTGATAAAAAGCCGTCCGGAATGGTTCCGGGCGGTTCTTAAACAGAGGAAATAACATGTATATAGCAGATTTGCACATTCATTCCAGATATTCCCGTGCCACCAGCAAGGATGGCACACCAGAATATCTGGATCTGTGGGCCAGACGGAAGGGGATCCACATTGTAGGGACAGGAGACTTTACCCATCCGGCTTGGCGGCAGGAACTGGTAGATAAGCTGGAACCAGCGGAGGAAGGCCTTTATTCTTTAAAAGAGGATTTCCGAATAAAAAACCAGGCGGCGGATGAACGGGTGCGCCCACGATTTGTGATATCCGGTGAGATCAGCTCCATCTATAAGAAAAACGGGAAAGTGAGGAAGGTTCACAGCCTGATCCTTCTGCCTGGACTTGAGGAGGCTGGGCAGCTGTCTAAGAAGCTGGAGGCCATAGGCAATATCCATTCGGACGGACGGCCTATCCTGGGTCTGGACTGCCGGGATCTTCTGGAAATTACACTGGATGTATGTCCCAGGGCCATCTTTGTGCCGGCTCATATCTGGACTCCTCATTTTTCTATGTTCGGTGCATTTTCTGGTTTTGATACGGTGGAGGAGTGCTTTGAAGATATGGCGGGCTATGTCCACGCGGTGGAGACTGGGCTTTCCTCCGATCCGCCTATGAACTGGCGATTGTCTGCGCTGGATCGCTTTCAGCTGATCTCCAACTCCGATGCCCATTCCCCGGCCAAGCTGGGGCGGGAGGCCAACCTTCTGGATATAGAACTTTCCTATGATGGCCTGTATCAGGCGGTTCAAAATGGAAAGGGGTTAAAAGGAACCATTGAGTTTTTCCCGGAGGAGGGAAAATATCATTATGATGGCCACAGAAAATGCCATCTCTGCTTAAGCCCGGAAGAGGCAGAGCATTATAATGGAAAATGCCCTGTCTGCGGAAAGAAACTAACAATGGGGGTGTCTCACCGGATCCTTAAGCTGGCAGACCGGAAGGAAGGCTTTGTGCCAGGTGGTGCCAACGCCTTTGAAAGCCTGGTTCCATTGCCTGAGGTGATCGCTGCCTCGACAGGCCGGGGGGTGGCCAGCGCCAATGTCCAGAGGCAGTACGAAACCATGGTGGAGAAGCTTGGAAATGAATTCTCCATCTTAAGGGAGGTTCCGGAGGAAGAGATTAAGCGCAGGGCAGGCACCATGATTGCCGAAGGGATACGCCGGCTGCGGGCCGGGAAGGTAGAGCGGATTCCGGGATTTGACGGGGAGTATGGGACCATAAAGTTGTTTCAGCCATCAGAGTTGGGACAGCTGGAAGGGCAGATGGATATGTTCTTGATGGCTGGGTGGCCGTCAGCTTGTGAGGCGGATCAAGGCAAGAAGAACCTTCAAGCAGCCGGAGAAGAAAGAGATCGGTCAGATAGCCGGAAAACCAACGGGGAAGCCGGAGTTATACAAGATGGTCAGGGGGTGAACGGGGAAGTAAAAGCCGGACCAGAAGGCCAGCCAGTGGACAAGACAAAGAAGTTTGCGGGAGAAATCCAGGGAAGTAAGGCGGATCGCCAAAGAGAGGCAGAAGGCCAAAAAGAGCAGGGAAGCCTGAATCAGGAGCAGATTCAGGCAATACGGTCTGTTTCTCCCCGCATTGCGGTCATTGCTGGCCCAGGAACCGGAAAGACCAGAACATTGGTATCCCGAATTCTTTATCTGTTGCAGAACCGAAAGGTGAAACCGTCTGAAATCACGGCGGTGACCTTTACCAGAAAAGCTGCTGATGAATTGAAGCAGCGTCTGGAACAACTTCTGGGAGGCAGACAGGCTGTAAGGAAGATGCAGATCGGAACTTTCCATGCCATCTGTTATGAGTGCCTTAAGAAGCAGGGAGAGGAATT
>JAETTS010000375.1 GCA_021769025.1 Enterocloster bolteae | reverse complement strand
AGCCCATCATTAAGCAGCTTTTTGGCACGTTCCAGTTCATCCTGGGCAATCTGCAGTTCTGTCAGGGGTTCCTCCGGGTCCCGGATGTCCTCTTCCGTTTCTGGAATCTCCGTGAATTCACCATCAATCACGGTATCCTGGGATTCCGGCATACCAGGAACATCGTCTTCATGTTCTGATGCCTCATCCTCAGCACTTCCCAAAAGGCTGAGTAATTCCTTTACGTACTTGCCCCAGGTCAAGCTCAGAAATGTCTCGCACATATTATCCTGAAAATGAATCCGTTCCGGGCCGCATTGATAAAAGCCGTACTCTGTTGACCCGCTGTTATGGGATTCTCCGTGATTGCTTATCAGCTCCTGCCTCAGAAGTTTCACGTTCCCGTCATTGGCGGCCTGCGCACACAGCTTGGACATGTGATGCTGATAGAAGTCCAGAACACATTCCTCCTGGGAAGGGATGGCTGTTTTCCCCTGTTGCACATCCGCGGCTTCCAGTAGCGGACAATCCGGCTCTGCCTTTGGGGTTTCCAGATGCTCCGGGCGCCGCTGCGAACTATAACATTCCAACTCACAGTCACCGCGCCTGACGCATTCCCAGCAGCACACCCGGCTGCAGTCCTCCCCGGTTCCCGGGATGAGCTTATGGGCCGCCTCCAGGGTACAGTCAAATTCTGGCCGGTGGATGCACTTCCCGGACTTCTCTGGATGAGCCTGTTCTGACTTTGGTAGTTCCGGCTCAGGCTCCGGTTCTTCATCCTGGGGGCCCGGCTCCGATTCAACTTGTGACGTCACAAGTTCCGGCTCCGCCTTAGTTCCATGCCAGTACTGATACTCTTCCTCCAGGCGGACATTCTCGATATCAAAAACTGTCCGGCCCGAATCCGGGTAGAAAACTGTAACATCCTGCCGTTTAAGCACTTTGTACACCAACCCAAAAGCTGTCACTTCACACTCTTTTTCGGGCCTGGAATACCCGGCATCCAGATATGCTCTTACGACCGCGGCAATTGTAGCGCCATAGGCATTGTCAATTGTCCTGTTTCCGGCTGTGAAATGTATTACCTCCGGCTCTCTTTCAGCTCCTTCATCCAGTTGCGATGTTACAACTTTCCCGCTCAGCCCTCCCTCATGTTCCTTCGGCTCTGGTTGCAATGTCACAACTTCCTTTACCTGCTGAGGTTCCGGCTTCCGGATAGCCTGCAACTGCTTCACTGTCATATCCGGATTAACCAGGGTCCGCTGTTCTTCCGTCAGGTAAGCCAGCTCCACCAGCTGGGAGACCTTATACTCCCTATACTCCTCCGCCAGCACCGGGCTGTTCCCGTCCTTACTCAACTGATCATTGACCTTGATGCACCGGCTGGCCCAGCCCTTATCCCGGTCATATTTGTCACGGACGAATTCCTCAAAATTCTGATATCCGGCCTCCTGGAAGAGTTTTCTGTCCCGGATGGCCTTAAGATAAAACCCGACCGCTATGTAATTCCTGACTGAGGCCCACATATTGGTTTCTATACCATCCATGGCCTGTGCCAGGGTTATGTCACGTTCATACCATTGCATTACTTCATTCATCGCGGCCCTCCTACTTCATCGTCTCATACATCCACTTCTTCTCATTCCACGCAACAGCCACCGGCGCCCCGCAGTCATAGCAGTCCACGTCAAATTCAGTCTCTGTCATGTTGGTCAGATACCTGGCCTGCCGGCCGCATTCACATTTCATGTACAGCGGAACCATACGCTCCATCCTTGTCACGGCCCCGCATTCGCACCGGTAATGATTCAGTCGTGTCTTGGCACAGAATCCCCTGGTCTTTCCACAGGCAGGGCATTTCATGTACAGATACCCGCCATACCCTGCGGAGATGATGTTAGGCGCCGGTTCTCCGCCTTCCTTTTTCGGAATCCATGCTGCTTCCACCACTGTCTCAGCCTCCTGTCTTTCCTGACCTGGATAGACTGTTTCTGTCGATTCCTGAACCGGTGCCACAGCTACGCCTTCCTGCTGTTTCTGTCCCCTGCTCCCAATCAGCCATAGCGATTCTGCCAGTTTGTGGAACGTCGTCCGCGCCTGGCCCTCTTCCATGTCCATCACCATATATGCTCCTGGAATTGATATCCTAACTTTCATCCTGTTCTCTCCTTCCCACCGGCATGCATCCGAAGTGAATGTGAAGCTCCGTCCGCCGTCTTGTCTTGATATACACATGATCCCCGCTTATCTCCCGTCCGCACTGGCTGCAGATATAGACCTTGGGTTTTTCAGTTTTTCTTTCTTTCACTTTAGCCATCAGACCGTCTCCTCTTCTGCCGCATCCATAACAAGTTTTCTTAATTCCATGACACTAACTATGACACTGCCATAGCACTTTTTCTGGTACACAGCCTGGCTGATTGATTCACACAACCCAGAATCTGCTACTGCCTGGTTGATTCTTTGCAGGCTCTTCTCTTCATCCGACCGTTTTATGTACAGATTCCTGTGTACTACTTCATGAATGACTGCTTCTGTCATTCTCTTGAGTTCCTGCCGCAGGCTGTTGTATGCTGTTCTGTGTTTTGTCCGGAGGGTTTCCAGCGGCACATTATCCTCATTCTTCTTGAGTTTCCACAGTAAATCCTTATACCTCTGGATATCAATGCTGTTGATTTCTGGTATTTCATCTTCCACAAAGGCATCCCAGAACATAATCCATTCCAGGTCAGCAAACCTATCCACATCCTGCTTTGTCTTGAAATGCGGATAATGGCCAGGAACACGTCTAACACCAATTTCCCATATCTTCCTTTCGGCATATTCTCTTACTTCGTCCGTCATGATTTCCTCCAAGTAACCACTTTTCATGGTTACAGTAACCATCTTTTTATACTCATTGGATACCGCTCAAACCCTCATAAAATAAGGCTTTGTCAGCCACGGTAACCAAAGTAACCATGTTTTTAGGTTCCCTTACGCGCGAGGCATTTTTTCTAAATCTTTGTTAAAATATATACAAAGATTGTAAAATATTTTTTCTGTATATAGATAGGGTTTTCGGATGGTTCCATGGTTACTCACCCCTAAAAACACCCGCAAACCCGCATGAAACCTAGCTTTTTGCGGTAACCATGTCTTGGTTACTCCATGGTTCCTGTCAGTTGAACGGCAGCCGTTCCTGGCCGTCATCCTCTATTTTCACAAATCCATTCCTGTCCGTGTTGTCATTTAACTTGAGAAAAATGCACCGTATCTTATTCCCATTGAAGCTCTTCACCTTGTCCATCCGTTTCCCGCTCC
>JAETTS010000374.1 GCA_021769025.1 Enterocloster bolteae | reverse complement strand
GCTTATACTGTATCTGTTAATTTAATAACGAGGAAGGGATGGAAGGGCTATAATGGGAGAGGATGCAGGGGGCGTCCGGAGAGGAAATTGCAGCAAAAGGCTGTAAAGAGTGCAAGATCGGGAAAGAGGTAAGGAGAATGGGAGAACGGAATACGAAGAACGCTGGCTGGCAGCTGGCTGCAGTGGTATATATTGGGACATTCAGTCTGGCGTCATTGGGGTTTTTGGAGTGGTTTCCCTATGTCCATTCGGACGAAAGCTGGCTGGCAGGGCTTAGCAGGGCTATGATGGAAGAGGGAAGTATTGGGGTTACGGAACCGTTCTTTGATGCACGGCCCAGATATCCTCACGGGATTAAGACGCTGTTTCATCTGATGCAGATAGGGATGATTTCCGTGTTTGGATATGGGCCCAGAGGGGTCCGGCTGCTATCCTGGATGGGAGGGGCTGCTGTATTGTGGGTGTGTTTTCTGTGTGGGGAAAGGCTGTTAAACAGCAGGAAAAAGGGATTATTTCTTATGATCATGTTTAGCCTGGATATACAGTTTCTTTATGCTTCCCATTTTGGCAGGCAGGAGATCCTTTTATGTCTGGTTCAGTGGATCTGTCTGTGGAGGCTTTTTTCGCCGGGGGGATTCTATAACCGGAAGGCAGCTGTCATGGCAGGGATATGCACGGGGGTATCCATTGGGCTTCATCCCAATAGCTTTCTTTTAGGGACTATGAATGGCTTCTGCTTCCTGATGGGGGCGCTGGAGGCTGGAAAACGGGGGGAGAAGGGCCTTGAACCGTGGAGGCACCTTGTCTGGTATGTGATGGTGACGGCCGGGTTTGCCGTTTTATTTGTGGGACTCAGCTTTTCCATGGACAGCCAGTTTCTCTGGCATTATTTTTCCAACGGGGCAGCAGAGTTTGGGATCGATGCAGGGGCAGGGGAAAAGGTTCTGGGATTTTTTGGTTTTTTAAGGAGGCTGTATGAGAGAAACAGCGGAACCTACTATGTTCCGGATATCCGGTTTCAGTATGTTCTCTTCGGGGGAAGCTTTCTGATAGTAGCTGCTGTGTATGGGGTGATGAGGCAGGAACTGGGGGAGATGGCAGGCAAGATTCGGATTCTGCTGGTTGGCGCGGCAGGAATTGTGGCTGGGATGATGGTGATTGGACGGTATAATCAGACCAGTATTTTGTTTTTGTTCCCTTTTGGATATATGGCAGCGGCAGTGGTATTGGAATTGTTTGAGGGAACGGTGAAAAAGGGCGTAGGTGCCTGCCTTCTGGCGGCGGTTTTGTGTCTGAGTGCAGTTCAGGTCAAGGAGGAGAGAAAAAAGGGGGATTATGAGGAGTATGGAAGGCAGATAAAGGAACTGGTGCCGGAGGAAGCCAGGGTTCTGGGAAATCTGAATATGGAGTTTTTTATGGATTACGGCTGTCTGAAGGATTATAGGAATCTTCCCTATGCACTGGAGGAAGGCGGGCTGGAGGCGTATCTGGAGAGAAATCAGATTGAGTACATCGTATACCACCAGGAACTGGATTATCTTTGGGAGCACCGTCCTTATTATAATGTGATCTATGGAAACGTCATGTTTGTCCAGGAATTAAGGGAATACTGTGAGAGGAACTGCCAGATGGTGGGAAGCTTTGAAGACCCTTGGTATGGAATCCGGGTGGCAGGACTTCGGGGGCAGGAGGAATATGCCCGGGTAACGGTTTACCGAAGGGCCTCCTCCAGTTCCTCCTTAAGATGATTGTGGTCTTGCAAATTGTCGAAGACATGGGAGATACCGTGTAAGCTGCGGCTTAATATGGCGATTCGAGTGCCCAGGGTTAAGGCTTCCTCAATGTCATGAGTTACCAGAATGACTGTGGAATGGTATACCTTTGCCAACTCTTTTAAGGAAGCCTGAAGTTGTGTCCTGGTAAGGTAGTCCAGGCTGGAAAATGGCTCATCCATGAGAAGAAGCCTGGGCTCTAAGGCCAGGGCGCGGGCAAGAGCGCCTCGCTGTTTCATGCCGCCGGACAGGGTGTGGGGATAGTTGTCTTTGGCATCCAGAAGTCCGGTCATGGACAGATAGCGCAGGGCCTGACTGCGGCGGTTAGAAGCCGTTTCTCCTTTTCCCGCTTTTTTCAGGGCATAGGTAATATTTTTTTCCAGCGTAAACCAGGGAAACAGCTGGTCAAAGCTTTGGAATACCATGACCATCTGGCTGGAAGGTTTTTCTACCGGTTTTCCATCCAGAAAAATACTGCCGGAATCCGGTGTAAGAAAACCGCCCATCAGCCGCAGAAGGGTGGTTTTGCCGCAGCCGCTTTGGCCCAGAATCACCAGAAAATCATCCGGGTTTACATGCAGGCAGATATCTGACAGGACGTTATGGCGGCAGGAATGGTTCCCATATGCTTTCGAAAGCTGTCTGATTTCCAATAACGGTTTCTCATTCATTCTCATGCTCCTTTCATTCCCCACCGATGTAATGTGCGTTTTTCCAGCGTAGAAAACAGAACATCCTCTACAAGGATACCGATGATGATAACCAGGAGGATGCCGGCAAAAAGGCCTGCCGTATCCATAAAGGTTCTTTGATTTAACAGATACCAGCCTATACCTCCCTTATTGCCTACTGCGCCGAATACCATCTCTGCGCTGATTAAGGCACGCCAGGCTCTGGCCCAGCCGATCTTTAAACCGGAGAGTATATATCCCATGGACGCTTTCAGCCGGATCTCAAAGGTTATGGCAATAGGGCCCATGGATAGGTTTCTGCCTGCGTCTAAGTAGATATCAGGAACGGAGGAGAAGCCGGCCGTAAGATTGAGAAGCATGGGCCATAAGGCGGAATGGATGATGATGGCAAGAACTGCCTGGGTTCCGGTTCCAAACCACATGATGATGAGTGGCAACAAAGCAAGGCCTGGAAGAGGGTGGGCGATGGCAGTCAGGGTGTCCATAAAGCTTGCCACCACCTTAGAGTAAGTGGAAAAAAGGCCTGCCCCAAGGGACAGGACAAGAGCCAGAACAAGGCCCTGGCCGATAAGCCACAGGGAAGACAGGGTTTGCTCCAGAAGGCTTCCGTTACCTAAATCTTCCCACAGGGTGATGAGGACATCTTCCACAGAGGGAAACAGCATGGGGGATACACGGGATAGTTTCACCCACAATTCCCATATAAAAAGGAGAAGCAGGCACCAGAAGGCGCGGCCAAAGCCTTTGGGATATTTTTTGATCCATGAATACATAGGCAGTTGTTACTCTCCTTCCCGGTTTACATTGTCAAAAGTAATGGCAT
>JAETTS010000373.1 GCA_021769025.1 Enterocloster bolteae | reverse complement strand
ATGCCAAGAAAAACACCACCTGAGCTATATAAAATACTGCCATCCGCGGATCTTCTGTCTTCAGGCAGATCACAAGATAAGCCAGAAGATGCATCAGAAACATCAGACGGTTCTGCCGGCTGCACAGCGTATGCTTTTTCTCCTCCTCCCCCACACGGAAATACCGAAAATTCAGATATGTGTAAACCGCCATCATAAGGATCATCAGATATCTGGCTCCGTCTATCAGCAAATTGATCAATGTCTACTTTACTCCTCTTTTAAAATGACCTCTGGTAAAATCTCCTTGCAAATGAAACTGTCTTGGATTGTTCTTGCCGGATGCAGCGCCAGCCTCTCTCCCCGGCCACTTTAAAGCACAAGAATCCAGGTCTTCTTCAGACACGGCATATTCCCTGACATATGCCTTGATAACCGCCTCCATCTCCTCTTTTGTCTCCTTCACAAACTGAAGCCGCAGTGCTGCCGGATTTAGTTGCCTTATGGGGCGCTTTTGTCCCGACAGAGACAGAGGATCCGGGTTATAGATGGTGTTGTAGCAAAACACGCAGTGATTCTTTACCATCAGTTCTTTCCCGGTTCGGTCTTTCATATACAAGATTCCTGGCTTATGGGTACAATTTCCTATTGTCTTCTGGATGCACTGTGCGGAAGTCATAACTGGAAGATACCCATAAGATATCAGTTCGAAGCCATCACACCCCAGTTCTTCCAATTCCTGGCTGTTAAGCTCCAGAGGCAGCGTCAAACGCTGAAGCCCCATACTCTTTATCTCTTTTGCCGCTTTCTTATTGAAACAATACAGGTTATGATCCCCGTATATAGGTATCTCTGTCCCTGATTCCTTCAGATACTGGATCTCTTCCCAGGAGCGAATGAGTATTCCGTCAAATCCGGCATGCTTCCATGTATCAGACCATCTCTGAAAATATTCTACGGCCTCCGTGCGGAAAATCACAGGCATAGCCAACACACATCGCTTCCCTGCCTTGTGGCAATGCTCCACTGTGGATTTCCAGATTCCCGGAAGAAAGCTGTCTGACTCTATTTGTATTTCGGATACCTCTGCCTGACCCAGGGCGGCAGGAAGGAGGTCCGCATTGGAGAGAAGCACATGAATCGCCGGATGACAAACTTGACATTCTTCTCTGGAACTATTCTCTATGCAGCTGTCCGGAACCGGATGGCTGCCTCTTCTATATTCTTTTTGCACTATTTCCTGAAGCTTTTTAAGCCCGTCCCTCCTCAGCTCATTCAACGCCTGCACGGGAAGGAATCCATTTCCCTTGATTTCCACTTCCAAATCTGTAAACTGAAATGGAGTATTTCCGGTCTTCTCAATCTGTTTCCTTAAATTTTCTTCCCCCATGGGCTGGTTCTTCGCCGTCTGAACCACCGGCCCGTCTACATCAATTCTGTATGTTTTCTCCCCTTGTCCCATCTGAAGGGCAAGGCAGATTGTTTCCCCTTCCCTTACCGTCAGTTTCCCTGTAACCTTCTCTTTCACCTCTGTGTTTACATAGGTTGCATCCAGATAATCAAACAATTGCTGGTTTGCCTGGCGGAATGCCGGTTTTTCCTTCAGCGCCACCATATCCCTGCCATTGTGCTGTCTGTAATACCCTTCCGTAAATCCTCCCCGGTCAAACAGGTCCAGAAGTATTCTTTTATCTTCCTTGTCCACCTGATAACCGCTGCGCCCCCGCTTTTTATATAAGTCTACATACTTCCGGTAAATGCTTACCACTCCGGCCGTGTACCTGGGACTTTTCATCCTGCCCTCAATCTTCAGAGAATAAATCCCTGCCTCCAGAAGCTCCGGCAAAATATCCAGGACACACAGATCCTTTAAGCTCATCACATATCGTTTGTCCCTTCCCAGACAAGAATTCCCATCCACCTTCACATCGTAGGGCAGACGACAAGGCTGAGCACATCTTCCCCTGTTTCCGCTTCTTCCCCCAATAAGGCTGCTGAGCAAACACTGCCCGGAATAGCAGTAGCACAGCGCCCCATGGACGAAGCATTCGATCTCCAGATCCGTCTGTTCATGAATCCCACGAATTTCCTCTAGGGAAAGTTCCCTTGCCGGCACCACTCTCCTCACTCCCATCCCCTCAAGCAACCTGGCTCCGTACGCTCCGGTTATGGTCATCTGGGTGCTGGCATGGATAGGAAGGCCAGGAAACTGTTCCCGTATATAGGCCAGCACCCCCATATCCTGTACAATCACCCCGTCCAATCCCTGCATATAGTAGGGATTCAAATATTCAAACAACCCATCCAATTCCTTTTCCTTCACCAGGGTATTTACCGTCATATAGAGAGAAACACCGTGGAGATGGGCGTAATCAATTGCATCCAGCATTCGATCCTGATCCGGATTGTCCGCATATGCCCGCGCGCCAAAACGGCTGCCTCCGATATACACGGCATCCGCCCCTGCAGCCACAGCTGCTTTCATGCTCTCAATCGAACCAGCCGGAGCCAGCAGTTCTACTCCTCTCACTCCCATCTTGCGTTCCTCCTGTTTTTAAATATCCCCTGGAATATACCTTGAGAATCTCTTTGCCTGAGATAAGCTTACCGGTAGAATAAAACAGGATGCCCGGCAATGTCTGCCTGAACATCCCAGCCACGAATCTCTAAGGTCTCCTGTTATTCTGCATATTCCCTGCATAAGACGCAGCCGTATGAAGAGCCTTCATCTTCAGAAGCTCATCCTCCGCCTTCTTAAGCTTTCCCTGCATCTCTTTCAGCTGGCCCTCCACGTCCTCCAGCTTCATCTGGGTTGTCACCAACTCGTGTTTCAGGCTGTAAGTCTCTTTCTCCATGTCGTCACGGCGTCTCTCGCTGGCTGCAGCCCTGTCCACCGCCTTAAAATAATCATCTGCTATGTTCAGTTCAATTAACACTGCCTGATACTCCTGGCTCTGCTTCGTGAACCCCTCCTGGCGCTTCATCTGAGATGTTTTTTCATTAATATATCCTGCAACCCGCTGAAGATACTGGGCTTCCTCAATTCCGCCTAACGTATAAATTTTCCCGTCAATCAATACTTCTGCATAATGCTTCTCATTCATGAGTCTTACTCTCCCTGCAACACAAATTTAAGAATACCTGTCACAATCCCAGATGATGATACGCCAGTTCTGTGGCCATACGCCCCCGAGGGGTACGGTTTAACAGGCCGTTCATCAGAAGATAGGGCTCGTACACATCCTCCAACGTCCCGGCATCCTCCCCCAGAGCCGCCGCAAGGGTATCCAACCCTACCGGCCCTCCGGAAAACTTCTGTATG
>JAETTS010000372.1 GCA_021769025.1 Enterocloster bolteae | reverse complement strand
GCCCTCTGAAACGCATCCCTCACCGCCTCCTGCTGAGCCGGCAGAGATAAGGCGCTTCCCTGATAGGCAGGATCATCCGTAAACTGGCAGGCATAGATCCATACCTGCATAGATTGACTCACATCTCTCAACCTCCTTTTTCACCGTCCTTCTGAATGACTCATTCCCTGTGAAAATATTTTCCGGACGGACTCAGCCTGCGCCAAGCGGCATTTTTCCGCTGCCTCCTGTACCAGATTGAGCGCTTCCTCCAGCGCTCTCTTTTCTGTCTCTGAAACTATATTTGATCGCAATGCCATGCTGATCGTTCTTTCTGCCTGCTGCAAATCGCTTCGGACACGTCCATAATGCATCATCCCCCCGCCTCCTCTTTCAGATTTCTAGTTTCACAGCTGTTGGATGGCTCCCTCCCTTCTTTTTATGAGATGCCGCCCATCCCCTCCATGCCTGTCAGTTCCTGCTCCGGGACAATCCCCTTCAGTTCCTGTTCCGTCTGTACGCGGAATTTAGAATGGCCAAAATAGACATACAGATCACAGTCCGACTCACACTCGATGCCTTCCTGTGAAAAACATTCTCCCCAGCCATCACAAGCTTGTCCGGCCCATTCCCGTTTGAGGACCTCTAACTCCTCCTGGTTCAACTCCCCATGGCTCTTGATTTCCAGCACTCCCCAAAGATTATACTGATAGCGCTCCACCGTTGGGCGCATACTGATTACCCTTTGCTTTAAAAGCTGATTATCCAGGTAATCTGCAAGTCCTTTTTCTGTTTTTAAGATATCATCTGCGGCAATCGCGTCCAGAATATCGTCCTCATAAGAAATCAATCCTACAGAAGAAAGCGAAGAGGAATACTCATCCTCATCCACCAGTTCTGCCAACAGCGAACTGTACAGTCTGATAACGGAAGCGTTCTCGCACAGTTCACTGCAATGCCACTCATCACGCAGCACGGTTCCCTGTTCCGACCATCTGGTTCCATCCCGTTTCATCAGCGCCTTTCCCAGGCTGTTCCAGTCCAGATATGCTTCACAAAACCGGGAAACATAAAGTGAACCGTCATCCTTCATCCGCCATCTGGCATAGTCTTCTGGTGTCCTAAATTCTGAAAGGACTTGATAATGATCCAGGTCGCTTAAAACATCCGTGGCCTCATCTAGGCTGCGAGGGCATTCCGCAGTTAACACCGCTTTCAGCTTCTCCACGATCTGCTCCGTGTTGTACAGCACCTTTTCTTTTAAAAACCAGGCAAACCGGTTCAGTTCTTCTACCTTACTCCCTACCGGAAGATAATGACGCAGCTCATCAAGCGGTCCGCCGTACTGATTCCATTGACATTCGGAAAACTCCTGTATCCCCAGTTCCTTTTTTGCCAACTCCATGTTTTCTTTATCTGCCGGGATTGCCAGGGAAACGTTTACCATTCCATTTTGCGAGGGACGGCGCAGATGAAGCAGAAATAGCGAATTTTTATCATATCCCGGATCCGGAAGGTAGTTCTGATACACTTCTGTATAAACAGTATCCTCACGCTTTAAAACAAGGCCACTTGCACAGTAATCACCTTTGTGGTCTGCAAAATAGGAATCCCGGATGCGTTCAAAATCCAGCATAGGGTACAGTACCTCTGGTATCTCAATCTGTTTTCCCCTGCGTAACAGCTCTGCTGCAATTCGCCCCGGATCACTGATATCCTCCAACAGATCATAGGAATCCAGGTTATAGGAAAGATTGATGATCTCCTTCAGCGTTCCAGGCGTTTCCAATTTAAGCGCCACGGAAAAAATATCCTGCCCTTTCCTTGTCATATGCCGCAGCCGCGAACCCAGGAAGTCCAGTTCCTTCCGCATCGTCTCATCTCCGTAATCCATCCCTGTAATCATCTCTGACAGCGGCTGAACCGGGGAAACCAGAGAACGGACCGTCACTGGCTGATTCCCGTTTTTCCCCTCGTCCAGTATCTTTTTGGCAGCCTCAAAGTCTGAAGCCGACATTGGAATCCCCATTTGCCCGGAAACTACATCCCCATAACCAATCCGGATTTCTAACATTCTACTTCCTCCTCATTTAAGACAGTCCCTACCCCATGCCGGCTGATTAAGACCGCATGGATAATCAGACGCAGCAGCCCGTCATGGAACAGTTCCGGATCTCCCAATTCCGATAAAGACACATAAGGTTTTCCGGTACATAATTCCTTCGCCACACAGAACGTTGCGTAGCTGTCTAAATCTGCCCCGCGAAGGCGGAATCGGCTGTAGTCAATCGTGTGCTCCTGCACAAATGGCCCGGCCTTTTCCCACAGCTTCTCCTCACTGCTCAATAGAAACACGGCCGCTGCAAATCCCGGTTCCGTCACAAGCCCCGGATATAAACCGCAGCGCATGAGCGCCCGAAACCGCCGCCTGTGTTCCACACTTTTAAAAAACATAATTCCTTTCTCCCCTTCCTCCTGGAGCTTCCCTACCCGGACCGTCAGGGCCGATCCCGGCAGCTCCTCTGCCAACAATCTGAGTAAAATCTGATAGAATGCAGGAGGCATTTCCTCATCCACTGCGGTATACAGACGGCCGTCCATACCCTGTTCTTTTTCTGCTCTCCACACATTGACATACCGGCAGCTTCCAACTCCCGCTGTCTCCCCAGCCTGCCGGCTCCGGATGACTCCGCTTCTACGCGGCCCAAACCCTGGCACCTGCTGCATTTCCCGCTCCAGCTCTGCGATTGAAGTCCCTTTCATAAATCTTACAGTCATGGTTCTCCGTCCTTTCTTTCAAATCGTTGGGTTTTTGACATAAAAAAAGCAGCTATGCCCTTATTTTAAAAGACATAACTGCGGTTCCACGGTATCACTGGACACCAGCACTTTCCTATCAAAGTCCGGCTGATTATTTTTTCAGTTCCTCTCTCTAATGGAATACCATGGATTCCAATTCATTCAGCCACCCCATATCCATCTCTTCTGCTTTTGAACTGATTCCTTCCATACGGTATCCCAGTTCTTCCAGTCTGCCTTTTACTGCTTCATTGACATCCCAACCAGACCATCCTCCTCGCCTTCCCATGCAGGATGAGACGGGTGTTCACCCTGTTGCTGAATCTCATCTGTCTTTTGTGCAGACACCGCGTCCAGAAAACCTCCCAGCCGATTCGGAACATAATCAGACAGCCAAGCGCCCCCAAACGTCTCATGGCTCTTAATTCTCCATATCGCCAGCTTTCCAAAATCAAGTTTCACGTCCTCAAATGGAAACAGAAGGTTGGTCAATCCCTCATTACGAAATGACTTCACATTTTTAAACTTTGT
>JAETTS010000371.1 GCA_021769025.1 Enterocloster bolteae | reverse complement strand
TGCAAGAGGGGTTAGGGAATGGGGGTGCTTCGGCACTCCTGTTTTTTGTGGATTTGTAGACTATATTACAGGAATATGGTCTTATTTGCAAGGATTTTTCCACGATGCTTTTTTGCTTTTAAACCCTTTTTTAGACAGGCAATTACCGGGAAGGGTTATTATCCCGGTCTGGTGGTTCCTGTGCGCTTTTTGGCGGTTCTGTGCGCCCTAAATACTGGTTCAGGTTCTCCAGTTTCCGGTTCAATCTTAAAATTTTGAAAAGATATGAAAAAGAATTGCTATTACTCGTTTAAACGTCTAAAATGAAATCATAGATGGAGGAAAAATTATGGACTACATATCAATAAAGGAAGCATCAGAAAAATGGGGAATCTCTGAACGCAGAATACAAAAACTATGCTCAGAAGATAGAGTTGAAGGAGCAATTCGGTTCAGCCGGGTTTGGGCAATACCCAAAAATTCGGAGAAACCATTGGAAAAAAGGAAATAATGGAGAGCATGGAACAAGTTGGACTTGATCCGAACAGTAAAAAGAAAGTTGGAAAATATTCTTTGGGGATGCGTCAAAGACTTGGGATTGCTAAGGCTATCATGGAAAATCCGGATATTGTGATTCTGGACGAACCAATGAATGGTTTGGATAATCAGGGGGCAGAAGATGTCAGAGAAATTAATCAATCATTTCTTGCGACAGAAGTCGCAGAATCAAGACCAATATCAGAAGAAGCACCCAATTGGTGTGATTCATCACGGAACCATGAGAAAAGAAGTTTGTATGCGACATTCTGTCTTTGGCTCATGTGGAAACAAGGGATTTGCTATAATAGACTGTGAGAGAATTGCAGGATAGAAATGGGAAATCGTGATAACCGTGGGCTGTCACGATTTCCCAAAAAGAAAAACTATGCAATATCAAACACAGATCTACACCGGAATGCCTTTGCATCTCCTTCCACAATCTCAGCCTGGTGTGTGCCGGCATCCATATCAAAGAAATTATCCGATAATCTTACATCCCCATCCACACCTTCTATAAACACATGTTTCGCATAGGCTCTCGCCGTAACCATAAGGGTATTCCCCTCTCGTTCCACCTTCAGGAACGGATCCACAAAACCATAATGCTTCGGTGCCGTAAACAGGCAGCTTCCCCGGGACACCACATTTCCTTCCATAATAAACTCATAAGAAAGATGCACATTCCTCTCATCATATCCGGAAAAATCCATTTTTTCCAGCCACACGCCATCCAAAGCAGGAACAGTTACAGCCCTTTTCCCCTCCTTAAGCACCTGACTGTCAGGTGTGCACAGTTGCCATCTCACAATTCCTGAAATTTCTTTCAACGTCTCATTGGCAACATGAAGTCTTGCACTTTTTTCGATAGGTGCCGGCTCTGCCACACAGAAGGGCCTTTCGCTCAGTTCCCCGATTTCCTCACAGGAGATCATGACCGGTGCAAACATATTCTTCTCTGCGTAATGGAGTGCTTTCCATCTGCCATAATAGTCGATGCTGGACCAAGAAGCCACTGGCCAGATATCATTCAGCTGCCAGACCACGCATCCCATGCATCTGCCCCGATGGCGGCGGAAATGCTCCACGCCGTAGCGGATGGCATCCGCCTGCAGAATCTGGGAAGTATACAGCATGCTGTCAAAATCTTTGGGATACAGATAAGTGGCAGACAGATAGTTCAGGATTTTTCCGTTGGCCGCACAGTTTCTCTGGTGCATCTCCATGGTGCGAGAGAAGATATTTTGTTCTTCAGGCAGGGTAAAACGTTCCACGGTTTTTAAGCAGGGGAAAGACTGAAAGCCGAATTCAGACAGATATCGGAAATGGAATTTCCGGTATTCGGTGAAAGGCTTATTGCCATGCCATACATCCCAATAGTGGGTGTCTCCCCTGTTTTCGTCGCAGGGATTGTCAAAATTACCTCCGGAGGAAGGACTGGAGGGCCAGTAAAAGGTTACAGGATCTTCTTCTTTCAGTATCTTTGGAATAATATACTCAAAAATCTTGATATAATCGTATACCTGCTTGGTGGAAGGGTGCCAGTCTGCCTGTAGAACCTGGCTTTCCATCTCATTGTTGCCGCACCATAAGCCCAGGCAGGCATGATGGCGGATTCTTCTCACATTGTCTATGATCTCCTGAGTGATATTCTGCTCAAAATCGTCGTCCAGTTCATAGGAGGCGCAGGCGAACATAAAGTCCTGCCACACCAGCAATCCCAGTTCATCGCAGATATCATAGAACCAGTCGTCTGGATAATAGCCACCGCCCCAGACCCGGATACAGTTGTAGTTGGCAGCCGCAGCATCCCTTAGAAGCTTCTCTGTTCGTTGCCTTGAGGTTCTGGACAGTAAGCTGTCCTCTGGAATATAGTCGGCTCCCATGGCAAAGATCAGGATGCCATTGATTTCATGGGCAAAACAGCTTCCCCATTCATCCTGTTGAGTGTTGACCGTGGCGGTGCGGAGGCCGATCCGTCTCTCCCAGACATCCAGAAACTCTCCCTGAGGGGAGCGGGCGGTGACTGTTACCTGATACAAGGGCTGCATGCCGTATCCTCTGGGATACCAGAGCATGGGGTTTGGAATTTCCACTAGGCATCGCTCTTCTTCAGAGGTGAAGGCGGCTGTGACAACCTGGCCTTTGGGAGAGGTGACGATTACTTCCAGAGAGATCTCATCGTCTACATTCATAAGTTCCAGAGAAGCATCCAGATCAAGGATAACTTTACCAGGACTGTGGTGTTGGGTGATGTAAATGTTGTCGATACGGCCTTTTTTGATACCCAGAAGAGAAACCTCCCGGAAGATCCCGGCATCGGGAAGCCTTGGGCCCCAGTCCCAGCCGAACATGCAGTGTGCCTTTCGAAGATGGGGAAAACCTTCCATGGCATCTGTGGAGCCACCAGTATAAATCTTTTTATTTTCCTCTTTTATGTATCTGGTTGGAGAGTGTAACAGCACTTTCAGGTGGTTCTCTCCTTTTTGCAAAAAAGGAAGTACTTGGAATTCCCAGGTTCGGTGCATATTATAGCAGGAGCCCAGACGGTGTCCATTAAGAAAGATATCAGCCAAGGTATCCATTCCGTCAAAACGGAGAACCACCCGGTCACAGGCAAACAGAGCTTCTTCTGGGGTAAAGGTGGTTTCAAAAGAAAAGTCGTTGTCCATCAGCGGCAGAAGCTTAAGCTCGTTGTCGCGGTAATAGGGATCCGGGATCTGACCGGCTTCCAACAGGGCACTATACACGGAACCGGGAATCTGTGCCCTGATGCCGTCTTCTGGCAGAAGTCCGGC
>JAETTS010000370.1 GCA_021769025.1 Enterocloster bolteae | reverse complement strand
CTCCCGGACAGGCCCCCCCAACCCAAAACACCCCGGTACAGAACACTTCCGGCCAGGAAACCTCCGCCCCCCAAGTTCAGGAATCCGGCCAGTCAGTAGAAATCCAGGTCTTCATCGCCGCCAGCCTCAAAACCGTAATGACCGACCTTGCACAGCAATACCAGAAAGACCATCCCCACATAAAAATCACATTCAACGCCGACAGCTCCGGCACCCTTCTAACCCAGATACAAGAAGGCTATGAATGCGATATCTTCTTCTCAGCAGCCCCAAAACAGATGAACCAGCTGGAAGAATCCGGCCTCATGGTACAAGGCAGCCGCGCAAACGTAGTAAACAACCAGGTAGTAGTCATAACATGGAAAGGCAGCAACACAAAAGTAACCGGCCTGCAAAACCTGGAACAAGCAGAATCCATCGCATTGGCAGGCGGAACCGTGCCCGTAGGAAGACACCCCAGACCCGCTCCCACCCAGTTAGGCAGACTACAGCCCGCCGACGATGCCGCCCAGATTACCACACAACAGATATCACAGGCCCTGGGCGGAGTCGAAATCAGCGAACAGTCCAACGTCAGCAAAGTCCTTCTGGCGGTAACCGAAGGCTCCTGCCAGGTAGGAACCACCTACTACTCCGACATCTACGGCTACGAAGATAAGATAGAGATACTGGAAACCGTCAGCCCCCAGCTGTCCGGCGATGTCATCTACCCCATTGCCCAGGTAAAAAACCCAGAAGCCGACGAAGCACAGACCAGAGCAGCCAAAGAATTCCTGGAATACATTCTGTCCCAAGAAGCCAAGACCATATTCCAGTCCTACTACTTTGATACAGATGTATAGACAATATAAAAAATCATGATACAAGAGGTTCACCCATGAACACACTAAACAATACACTAAACAACCTGGACTGGAGCCCTCTCCTCATATCCCTAAAAACAGGACTGGCGGCAACCATCATCTCCTTCATACTGGGAATCTACATGGCCAGAAAAGCAATTAAAGCCCCGCCCGCCATAAAAGCCATCCTGGACGGCATCATGACCCTCCCCATGGTACTCCCCCCCACAGCAGCTGGCTTTTTCCTGCTCCTTCTGTTCAGCCGCCGAAGGCCTCTGGGAATGCTGCTGTACGAAACCCTCAACATAAAAATAGTACAATCCTGGCTAGGCTGTATCATCGCGGCAACCATCATATCCCTCCCCCTCATGTACCGCAACGCCAGGGCCGCCTTCGAGCAGATAGACATCAACCTCATATACGCAGGCCGCACCCTGGGCATGTCCGAGACAAAAATATTCTGGAAAATCATCCTTCCCACAGCAGGCCCCGGCATAGCCTCCGGAACCATCCTTACATTCGCCAGAGCCCTGGGAGAATACGGAGCCACCTCCATGCTTGCCGGGAACATCCCAGGAAAAACCGCAACCATATCCCAGAAAATCGCCATGGTCATCCAAGACGGCGATTACAAAACCGCAGGCCTGTGGACAGGAATCGTGGCCGCCATTGCATTCACAATCATCCTTCTCATGAATCTCACCAGCGGAAAACAGATGAAACACATAAAACCCTGGTAAACCATTACGAAGAAAACTTCTATGCAATCTTTGACGTTGCACCAGCCACCCTATGAAAGTCGATTGTTCCGCGCCTTTGGCGCTCCCACAATCGCCGCTGGTATGAGTAATCCGGCCTGTCGGCCGGCTTACTCATACTGGCTTGCCTGGCCGATATCCATGGTTCATTGCAAGCGAGCTTGCATTCACCATGGCTGCCGGTCAACACTTTCATAGTAACCCCCCATGCCGCTTTCCCGGCACCACTATGAATGAAAGGAGTTTACTATGAACCCTCCGGGGGATGCACACGGAATGCAAAAACAGCATTCCGGCGCCGTACGGTCAGCGCAGCAAGTGCGCAGACCTACAGCAAGGATTCGATACTTTCATAATAAAATTCCTTGACACACAGACAGAATTGTGATAGTTTATAAAAAAATTCGGAGAACAAAACATGCAGAACTTACATTTAACAATAAACAATACGTACAGGTATTACGGACGTACTCAAAAGTAGTTGTGTTCCGATTGGATGCACAACGAAACAAGTAGGTCTGGTATGTTCGTGCATACAAATCGGTAAATGTAAGCAGAAACGATATAGAATACAGTATTCATATTATCCGATAATTGAGAAATGCACGAGACATATGATTGTTTCGCGCATTTTTTGTTTAGAAACTCCCTGCCATACAGATGCCGCGGCATTGCACAACCGGCAATTCAGCCGTGCCAAAAAGCCTGTGGAGACAGAAGCAATCGATGAAAAACTTACACTGATATTCTACAAAAAATAAAGGAGACAACCCAAAATGAATGCAATCATACTCGGTTCCGGCGGCTGTGTCAGCACCCCAAGACCATGCTGCAGCTGCCCCATATGCACAGAAGCACGACAAAAAGGATTCCCCTACGCAAGAACCGGCTGCAGCCTCTACATTGAAGATGCCAACCTGTTGATAGACACCCCCGAAGACATCAACCAATCCCTGAACAACGCCAACATACAGAAAATAGAACACATCCTGTACAGCCACTGCGACCCCGACCACACAATGGGAATGCGCGTCATCGAACAGCTGAAAATGGACTGGCTCGCCAGGTCATTAGGCAAGCCTGTCCAAAACCCCATACAAATCGCATCCCTGCCCGATATCCTGGAAGACATCAAAAAACAAGGCACAAAATACGGTTCAGCCCTGGAATACTACCAAGCCCAGGGACTTGTATACACAAAAGCAATACAGACACTCCAGACACCAAACATCACAGTAGAACTGATTTCCGCAAACCCACAAAAACACGTGGCAATATTTGTCATCTCCTCCTGCAGCCAAAAAATAATATACGCCCCATGCGACGTAAAGCCATTCCCCCAAACAGAAAAATTCCAGGACGCAGACACGCTGATTATCGGCAATACCATTGTCGGCGATACCCTAAAAGGCGGATTCCCCCTAAACAAAGACAATCCCTTGCGCCAGGAACTCTTTACACTGGAAGAAATCGACACAATAAGAAAACAATACAGAATCAAAGAAGTAATCATAACACACCTGGAAGAAGACTGGGGAAAATCCTACGACGATTACAAAAACCTGGAGAAAGAATTAAAACACATACACATTGCATACGACGGCCAGAAAAAACCACAATAAAAACCCCCTACCCCAGAAAAACGAAAAGAACATAACCATAGAAAACCACCAGAAAAAAACAACAAAAAACAACAAACAAAAAACCAACAAAA
>JAETTS010000369.1 GCA_021769025.1 Enterocloster bolteae | reverse complement strand
ACCACTGTACTTCCCGAAACTTCTCTTGCAACTGCAAAGGCAGGTTAAGGAGAGATTGCGGGGAGCACATAACCACGCAAAAGGAGGAATCTGTTTCTATGAATCAACGGTTAGTTCTTTTTACAAAGCGGCTTCTGGATGCCATGTTTTACTTAGGGATTGTCTTGACAATCTCCCTCCCCTTCCTTTTTCGATGGGCGGGAGCTTATCTGAAGTCCTTCCGTACGTATTATCTTCCCCTGACTATACTGTATGTACTGTCTGGCGTGCTCTGCCTGATGATCGTGGCACAGCTGCGGAACCTGTTCGATACTGTCCTGGAGGACAATGCTTTTGTATACGCCAACGTAACCTCTCTTAAATCCATGGGCAAATACAGCTTTCTGATCTCCATTTTGTCCATTGCCCGTATTTTCTTCTCTCCTACTCCGGCTACAGTTGTCGTTGTAATCGTATTCGCTATCGCCGGTTTGTTCAGCATCGTGCTGTGCCAGGTATTTGAGAAGGCCGTCCGGTATAAAGAGGAAAATGACCTAACCATATAAAAGGAGGCTTTAAAAACATGGGAATTGTAATCAACCTGGATGTGGTCATGGCAAAAAGAAAAATGGGGCTCACAGAGCTTTCCAAAGAAGTCGATATCACTATGGCCAATTTATCCATTTTAAAAAATAACAAAGCCAAGGCCATCCGTTTTTCCACTCTGGAGGCCCTGTGCCGTACCCTGGAATGCCAGCCAGGAGATCTGATTGAATTTGTGGAAGAAAAAACGTAAGCCTGCCAACAGCAGATGCCACGAACTATTTACGATGTGAAAACAATTGCCACAATATATGCTGTCTGCCCCGACAGCGGAATGGAGTTTATGATGGAAGACCATAACACAAGGATAACTAACAATAGCCCTGTAATGAACAACAATATCCTTATAACAAATAATAATAGTCCTATAGCAAACAACAATAATTCTGTGATGAGCAACAATCCGGAAATAACCTCTTCCGGGACAGCCATCCAACAGGAAGCCCTTCTCTCCCCTGTCACCGAAAGCTTTCCTTTCTTTATGGGATTATGCCTGGCTTTCGGCGCATTTTACACCTTTTGCCTCTATAAAAACCCAGCCGGAATCACCTATCCTCTCTTTGCTGCCTTTGCCTGTCTGTGGGGATATTTGTCCTGCAAAAAGCTGAGGGTTCCTATAAAGAGGGGAAGCTATTTTCTGATGGCAGCTGCCCTGATGATCGGCATTGGAACCTGCCGAACATCGGAATGGTTCTTGATACGGCTTAACGGCATCGCGCTTCTTCTTCTGGGCATTGTGTTCG
Organism: Enterocloster bolteae; assembly: GCA_021769025.1. The sequence continues at coordinate 1,990 of JAETTS010000369.1, read as the reverse complement.
GAATCCACCAATTTTATGACGACAAGACCTGGAATATTGGAAAATACCTGTGCTCCATCACTGTATTCCTGTTCCAGACGCTTGAGTCCATCCCCCTGCCGTTTCGCCATACCTGGTCCTACCTGAAAAAACAGGAAAATAATACTATGAAAAAAGTTTCCTATGTCATTATAGGGCTTCTGGCGGCGATTCCCATGTTGATTCTTTTGATCACGCTTCTGGGCGCGGCAGATGCGGTATTTTCCAGTGTAATTCATAAGCTTTTAGGAACCTTGTTAAAGCCGGCCACCATATGCTCCGTCCTGTTTCGCTTCTCCTTCGGAGCCTTGGCCTTGTACTGCGTGATCTGCTGTTGCTGTCTCCACGGCCTGAAGCCGGATGGAGTAAGCCGCAGGAAAGGAGAGCCTATGATCGCCCTGACATGTATGAGCAGCATCTGCATTGTCTATCTGCTGTTTAGTGGCATCCAGGTCGTCTATCTCTTTATGGGAAAAGGAAACCTTCCGGAAGGATACACGTTTTCCTCCTATGCCAGACAAGGCTTCTTCCAGCTTCTTTTCGTTGCTTTTTTGAACCTGATTATGGTGCTGTGCTGCCTCAAATATATCCGTCCCAGCAGATCCCTAAATGTGATCCTGACAATCATCTGCATCTGTACGTATGTGATGATCGCCTCTGCCTGCTACCGGATGATGCTCTATGTAAAAGAGTACCGATTAACGTACTTGCGGTTCATTGTGCTGTGGTTCTTAGCTATGCTGTCTGTCCTGATGATCGGCGTGACCCTTATCATATGGAAGACCAGATTCCCACTGTTTCCCTACAGCCTGGCTGTGGTCTCCCTCTGTTACATTGCCCTGGTATGGGCAAAGCCAGGTTCCATCATCGCATGGGATTATGTCAATCACATGGATCCCACATATATCACGGAGGATGATTTCTGTTTTCTGTACTATGGTCTCAGCGCCGATGCCGCTCCGGCGATCGCTACCGTGGATTTTGACAAAAGCGCTTCCCCCTGGAGCCAAAGCTTTGACTGGGAGACACTGCTTCAAAACTACTATTTCGTCCACTCCAAAAAGCCTTACCTGGAACTTGGAATCCGTAACTACAACTTCGCTTTGGCTAAGGCGAAGAGTTTGTTCCCCTAAAGTTCCCACAAAAGCCCTCCAAAAGACCTATTGACTTATAGTTCACTCCAGATGCTATAATCTTTTTGAACAATTCAACAGGAGGTACTTTCCTTATGGTATACAGACCGTTTCAGGACAAACAATTATCCGCCCTTGGAATGGGTGCCATGCGTCTGCCTGTCATTGACGGCGATGACAACCGCATCGATGAACAAGCAGCTGAAAAAATGGTAGCCTATGGGATGGAACATGGAATCAACTACTATGATACCGCATGGGGTTACCACAGCGGCCAATCGGAACTGGTTATGGGGAATCTTTTAAGCCGATACCCTCGTGACAGCTTCTACCTTGCCACTAAGTTTCCCGGCTACGACTTATCCAATATGGATAAAGTTGAAGAGATTTTTGAAGAGCAACTAAAAAAATGCCAGGTAGATTTTTTTGATTTTTACCTGTTTCACAATGTCTGCGAGATGAATATCGACGCGTACTTAGATCCATCCCACGGGATCTACGACTATCTGATCCGGCAGAAAGAAAATGGCCGGATCCGCCATCTGGGCTTCTCCGCCCACGGCAGTTGCCAGGTCATGAAGCGTTTTCTGGATGCCTACGGCGGGAAGATGGAATTCTGCCAGATTCAGCTTAACTACCTTGACTGGTCCTTCCAGGATGCCAAGGCAAAAATGGATCTTTTGGACAGCTATCATATCCCTGTGTGGGTCATGGAGCCCCTTCGTGGAGGTCGCCTGGCTTCCCTTTCCGAAGAGCACAGCAGCATCTTAAAAGGATTGCGTCCGGACGAAGAGATTCCTGCGTGGGCTTTCCGCTTCCTTCAATCCTTTGACTGTGTC
>JAETTS010000368.1 GCA_021769025.1 Enterocloster bolteae | reverse complement strand
AAGATTTTATTCCTCCTGATATTTTTGAACTTCTGGGTTTCCACAGTTTTTTCGGTGTTTGGATGTGCAGGATACATCAAAGACAAGGTTGCCATGACCGGAATGTTTAAAACCTTGTCTTACCTGGTTAATGGGGCAATCCTCATCTTGGCCTACGCGCTGTTTCCGGCAAAAATCTTTTATATAGGAATCGGCGCTATGGGCGCTTCCCTGGTGGTGGCGTGCTCGGACATGTGGATGACCAGGCGATTTACTCCGGATTTTCATACAAAACGGTCAGATCGTTCTCTGGCAGCCGTGAAGGAACTGGTTGTGGCCGGGTGCTGGGCATCTTTTAATTCGGTGGGAGAAATGCTGAATCATGGGTTGGATCTGATTCTGTGCAATCAGATGATCTCCTCTCTGGCAATGGGGCAGCTTGCAGTGGCAAAGACCATGTATATGGTGGTGCAAGGGCTGCATATGATCATTGACCAGGCATTTATTCCCGGTTTTCTGAAAAGCTATGCGGAACATGACAGACAGAAGCTTCTGGAGGAATTAAAGCTTTCCATGAAAGTTTCAGGGCTTCTGGCCAATCTTATCTTTGCCGGCTTTGTCTCGTTGGGGCTGGCCTACTACAGGCTGTGGATCCCCGGACAGGAGATCGGCGTGATCTATAAGCTTACAGTGATCACAATCCTGACCTGCATTTCGGCAGGCGCGGTGCATCCCCTTTACTATGTCTATACATTGACCGTCAAAAAAATGGTTCCGTGCTTGGTCACCATTGCAGGCGGGATGATCAATGTGGCAGGGATGTATGTTCTGATTCGGTATGCCAAAATGGGAGTGTATGCAGTTGCGTGGACGACCGCAGCCGTGATGACAGTCATTCATCTCATCACCAATCCCCTTTATATCTCCCATATTTTGGGGGTGCCATTTACCACCTTTTATCCGGATATCATCCGGAATGTGTGTGCTTGTCTGGCCCTTTTAGGAGTTTTTAAAGGGCTTTCCCGGTTCTATGTACCTTCTTCCTGGATGGCCTTAGGGATCTGTATCCTGGTATACGCGGTACTGGGGACGGGGATCCATTGTGTGATTGTCTGTAATAAAACCCAGAGGAAGCAGCTGATGGACGCATTTTGGGGAAAGGGGGCTGGCTGAGTGCTATCTATAAGTCTGATCACCTGATGATGCAACCATCCATTTCATGCAGATCCAATAATTTTTTCCCTTGTGGTGTTGGCCTGGCGGATCCGCTCTCCAAAGATCAGGATTCTTCCGGTAAATCCCTGGCGGTCAAGCTGGCCAATCAAGTTCAGGACACTATATCATGGTATTATAATAAAAGCAATGGAAAGGGAATGGGGGAAGGATGATGTGTGAAGATAAGAGGAAAGACAGGACGGAAAAATGAAAAAACAGGAAAGTATGGTGTATAAGGAATTAATTGGCAATGAAATGGAACATATATACAAAAACGGATAGCAACTGATAACTATATCTAGTTTACTAAATCGAAGAAAACTACAATTTATGTAGGATTTTGTAAAAAAAGACGTTTGAATACCGAAAATTGTTGATGTGCCAGGAGGTGAGCAGCATGCTTGATATGGAAGCAAGACACGTGATTGAAGCGCTGCGTTCCGGAATTCCCTCCAGGGCAGTGGGACAGTATTTTTCAGAGGCCCGCCCCCAGATCATGAAGGAGATTGCAGGACGGTTAGACCAGGCATGCGAGACTGGGACTTCTGACGGATATGTCATCTGCGGCAAATACGGTGAAGGAAAAACCCATCTTTTGAACACGGTTTTTAATATGGCTCAGTCCAATCATATGGTGGTCTCCTACCTGTCCCTTAGCAAGGAAACTCATATGGACAAGCTGTACTACCTTCTTCGCTCCTATCTGAATACAGAGGATCAGGAAGAGAAATTTTCTCTTCAGGCTGACCTGGAAGGGGACTTTATCGGCAATGGAATCCTTAAGAAAATATACAAGCGGATCTTCAATCAGGCGGCTAAGTACAACGTGTCCTTCAGCAAGACCAAGCATTGCCTGGATTATTTTGCATTTATGAGCCATCTCTTTCTGAAGCTAGGGTACAATGGCTGGGTGATTCTTGTAGACGAGACAGAACGGATGGGCCGTCCTGGGAAGAAAGCCAGGCTGAATGCGTATGGGAGCATGGCCTATTTCCTTCTTCCCAAACATCGGATGGAATCCGTATTCAGTATGTTTGCCTTAAGCGCTTCCTATGTGGAGGATGTGATTGAAGGCAAGCATGAATTTGACAATCTGGAGGCTGTCTATCCAGATCAGCAGGAGCCAGCTAAGACTGTATTGAACCTGTTGATCAAATCACCGCAGCTGAATCCCCTTACGAGGGAGGAGATTCATCAGGTGCTGGTCAGAGTGCAGGAGTTCCATGGACGCGCTTACGGCTGGACCTCGGATCTGCCTGTGGAATCCATCGCAGAGGCAGCCCAGGCAGGCAATTCAGGGTTTTACACATTTGGTTTGCCGGAAACGAAAAAAGGGAAAACGATTGATGTAATAGCAGAGGAATTATTCAGAGAATGCCAGCAGGGGTGTAACGCGCTAAGGGGATCATTAAAAGCACGTTACATCCTTTTTCTATGTCGGGAAATACTATCTATGAGAAACTGAAGAAACAAGAATGAAACACGTGTAACAAAATTGACAATTGAAACGGGATGATGTATTGTAAAAACAACAAAAAAAGAACGTATTTTCATAAAAAATAAATGAATTTATACAAAAGGAGAGTGGAAAATGGCGGCAACGATTCGTGATGTTGCTAAATTGGCAGGTGTCTCTCCTGCAACAGTTTCCCGGTATTTTTCAGGAAGTAACGTGGTGGGAAAGGATCTGTCCAAGAGGATTGAAGAGGCAGCCAGAACCTTGGAGTACACTCCGGACCGCTCGGTGAAACGGTCTCAGGGGGTCTGTATTGTGTTGGTTCCCCACCTTCGGCTGGGATATTTCAGCGAAGTGCTGAAAGAGATCATAGCCCAGATGCCCAAATATAACCTGAGGGTGGTGATTGTTCCCACGATTATGGGAGATGACAGTTACAAACGGTTTTTTAATGAAATGTATGTGATCGGAGCCATCTACCTGGATGAGGATATTGACAGGGATATGCTAAACTACATTCAGGCCAAGAGTATCAAGGTCATCATGCTGGGAGGCGCAGCGTTTGAAAGTCGCTGTGATATGGTTCACATCAACGATATGGCGGCTGCTTATGAGGGAATGAATTATCTTCTGGGCTTAAACCACAAGGATATCTTGATTCTGGCGGATTATTCCCA
>JAETTS010000367.1 GCA_021769025.1 Enterocloster bolteae | reverse complement strand
TCACCACCGCTGTTTTTTTCATCTGCTTCTCCTTCCTATTGTCTTTCTACATACAGTATCTTTTTACGCTCCGCTGAGTCTCTGGCTAAAAGCGCCATTTTGGTGCTGGTCAATGACTGCTCTGTGTTCAGAAAGCTGCCTTCTTCTCCCCTGCATCGACTCAAAAATTCTTCAAAGAGTGTAGGGATTTTCTCTTCTTTTGTGGCATTCATCGGAAGATTCTCTTTCTGGCCCTCCCGGATCAAAAAAACCTTATCTTCCCTGATCTCTAATATTCCTTCTGTCCCTACGATTCGCACCCGGTCATCACCATGGGTTGCTGCGCACTGGGGCCGGAAATAATCGGCATTTACCGTTGCAATCACACCGTTTTCCAGTTCAAACAGACAGGATGCTGTCATCTCCATATCTCCATTCCCGCTGTTGCCATAATTGGACTGAAGCCCGTAGACGGAGACAAAGGGAACCGGGCACATGTATTGAATCATATCAATCCCATGTATAGCCACCCAGGGAATCATTCCCCCGCTTTTCTCCCTATGGTTAAAAAACCGGGCTCTAGATCCCAGCTTATACGACTTCTGACACTGAATCATTCGGATTTCGCCTGCTACCCCCTGCAAAAGAAGCTGTCTTGCCAGATAATTCCATGGAACGTAGCGTAGCGTCTGCATCGCCCATACAGTAGCCTTGGATTTTCTCTCTGCTTCCTCTAGCTTTCGGCAATCCTCCAATGATAATGCCAGAGGCTTTTCACAGAGTACAAACACATCCCGGTCAAGGGCATCACATGTGTATGCACAGTGGTCGCAGAACATGGAATCCACAATCAGTATATCTGGTTTCTCTTTCTCCATCATGACCTCATAGTCTGTATATCGGATAGGGTGGATCTGGCATTCGAAAAACGCGGCTTCAAGGATTGTCATGTCTTCTTCGTCATACCCCTGGCAGTATCCAACAAACACCGCATCTGAAACGGCCTGTCCTTCCTTTACAAACTGTGGGCTGTGACCGCTGTTTCCCACAATACATATATTCATTCCATCACCTCTTGTATCTCTCTCCGGAAAAACAATTGTAGTTTTCTAAGTTCAGCTCGGTTTCAGGAACCGCCCAGCTATATCCTTCCTCGCTAGGCATAAGACCATCCTCATAACATGCAAGGCACTGCCTGTCCAGGCCTTTCATAAAGGTTCCGGATGGATTTTCTTCCTGAAAGCACAAGCCTTTCGGCATGGACGCAATCGTTACCTGATCGAATATGGCATTGGTCACTTTTAAATGGGGCATGACGCTTTCTATAGGGCTGGTGACCATCCCTCTTCCCCTGATTGCCTCAATCATCCCTGTTACCTTTGAGGCGCTGATTTCCTGGGAACGGGCAACTCCATAATCAATCTCCCGTCCATTGAGAAGGTGGGCAACCAGCCTGTTTTCCTGCTTATCACTCATGGTCACCATCCCCTGTTCAAACTTAAGTTCCAGAATCGGCTCATGCTCCGTCTCTCCGCTATGAGTCGCCCCATAATAGAATACACACCCATTGTCGAACCTCCCTCGCAGAAAGCAGGTGTCGAAGCTTTCGATATCTTTTACACGGTAAATTCCGGCTGTAGCTGTCTGGGGCATTCGGGAATGGTCAAGCCTATCCCCCATAAGAAAAAACAGGTTAGACAGATAGTGGGATGTGGCGTTGGTTGCCACACTGTCCAGTATCCAATTCCCTTTGGAATCCATGAACCGGCCTTTCCAGTTTCCCTGCTCATAGTATACATCATATCGTTTCCACGACGTGTATGTCTTCATATATAATGGCCGTCCAAAGGTTCCTCGCAAAATATCTTGTTTCAGATCCAGCATCGGCTTACTGAATGACCATTGGAATCCAACTCCCAAAAGCCTTCCCGCCTTCTCTGCCGCCTCCTTTAACTCCCAGGCATCCTGCTGAAGTGGAACAATCGGTTTTTCACACAGGACATGGGAACCATGACTCAGCGCACAGAGAACCTGTTCCTTATGAAGCGGAACCGGCGTACAGACAATGACCAGATCCGCCTGGTCAACAGCATAAAACGATTCCAGATCGTCATACAAGGGAATTCCTTCCCTGCACACCCAATCATAATCTGCAGCTGCCCGGGCATAGGGATCGATGATGCCAACTAGCTTACATGTCTCCGGGTCAACATAATGCTTTAAAAAAATGATGTATTGGCCTCCATAGCCACCCAACCCAACTAATACTGCTTTTACCTGTTTCATTGTATCCCTCTCCTTTATTCCCAACTTCTGCAATATTATTGTTTGCAATGCTATACTGTGCTCCCGCACTTATTATACGGTGCTTCTGCAATTTCCTGACTCTGCAAACAGATATTTTCTCTACCATGATTCTAGCACACAGGCACTGTTCAAACAATTCCACTTGTGGTACAATGTAGTCCAGAAAGGAATAGAACCGTATGGAACTGAATCTACTCAACTATTTTTTGGAAATCGTGAAGGCCGGCAATTTCTCATTGGCCGCAGACTCACTATATATGAATCAGTCTACCCTCTCAAAGCAGATAAAAAAGCTGGAACGGGAACTTGGCGTTCTGCTTTTTGACCGAAGCCATCGCACACCAGTGCTCACAAAAGAAGGCCTGGCCTTAAGCAAAGAAGCGCCAAAGCTTCTCGCTCAATATCAGAACTTGTTAAAGGCCGTCATACCTAATTCCAGGCACCTTCATATTGGAATTCTTCCTGTCATGTGCCACTATGGTCTTTCTGATTTTATCACTGCCTTTCGGGATTCCTATCCGGATATCATGCTGACTCTTGAAGAGTTGGATAATGCGCAGATGGAGGAAGCACTGTCTAGCCGCAGATGTGAACTGGCGTTTTTAAGGTTGAATGCCAAAGAAGAGCCGAATGCATCTCTAAAGATCCTTCCCCTCTTTCATGATGAGCTGGCCCTGATCGTTCCTGCATCTCATCCTCTCAGCCATCGAACTCATGTGTCCTTACAGGAATTTAAAAATGACAGCTTTATCTTTCTGAGCAAAGATACAAGCCTATATGACAGCAGTATAAAAGCCTGCATACAAGCAGGCTTTGAACCAAACATACTATATATGGGGGCCTCCGGTGAAAGTATGGTACACTCCGCCATACAGACAAACAGTGTGGCCATGTTTATGAGAAAGATTGCCCTGGATCTGCAAAATCCAGATCTTTCCATTCTCTCCTTCGATGAAACAGTAGAAACTATCATCGCATTGGCAGCTTTAAAAGATGAGCCTTTGTCTTATTCTGCAAAGTTGTTCTGGAATATGTTAAAGAGCAAAAAAA
>JAETTS010000366.1 GCA_021769025.1 Enterocloster bolteae | reverse complement strand
CCCCCCCCCCCCCCCCCCCCCCCCCCCCCCCCCCCCCCCCCCCCCCACCCCCCCCCACTCCCCGCCCCCCCACCCCGCCCATCTCCACCGCCTGCCCCGGCCGCCCCCGTCGCTCCCGCCGGACCTTGCGGCCCTGTCTGTCCTTCCGCTCCAGTTGCTCCTGTCGCTCCCGCCGTACCCTGGGGGCCTGTCGGGCCTACCGCTCCGGTTGCCCCGGTTGCTCCGGTCGCTCCCACCGGACCCTGCGGGCCTGTCGGGCCTACCGCCCCGGTTGCCCCGGTTGCTCCCGCCGGACCCTGCGGACCGGTCGGGCCTACCGCCCCGGTTGCCCCGGTTGCTCCCACCGGACCCTGCGGGCCTGTCGGGCCTACTGGGCCTATCGCTCCCTGAGGACCTGCCGGACCCACTGGACCTTGGGGGCCGGTTGGGCCCAACGGGCCTGCTGCTCCAACCGCTCCCTGAGGACCTGCCGGGCCTTGAGGCCCCATGGGACCCATAGGACCCATAACCCCCGCCGGACCAGGAACCCCCATCGGACCCTGAAACCCTCTAGGACCTGGAAATCCCATAGGACCTCTCGGCCCACGCGGACCCATAGGGCCTACACAGCAGCAGTTTCCACAACACCGGTTCCTGCCGCACTGACTTGCACATACACGGCTGTCTTCCTCTACTATATCATCAAGTTTTTCTCCTTCAAAAACAAGTTCTCTGCCATTGGTATTACCCCAGTGATTTAAATTCTCACATCTATCAAACTCATCCGGAAACATGATTTTTCTCCTTTCTGATCTATAAAGCCACCATACCATTTTCCATATGCTTGGCTTAATATATCTTATGTCCCAGGACAAATTTGGTTCCTCCTCCTTTATCTATGCCGAATTCCCGTGATATTTCCTTTCTTCTTGTTATTTCTTGTCTGTGTTATTGATGTCCCCAATCCCCTCTGTCACGGTTTATTTTTTTCATAGATTAATCTTGCCTCCTCCGCCAAAATCGTTTTCAGATAAGGGGGAGAAAGGATCTCGACCTGAGCTCCCAATGACAAAAGAAAACCTGTCAGCCACCTGTCAGCCGGCATTCTGGCAGAAGCAATCAAATCCCCATTCTCCTGCTGTTGTATCTGCGTCTTATCAAATTCATCATAGACACGGTATGCCATTTCTTTCGGAAAACGGAGCGTAATTTGGGGATATTCTTCCTCAGGGATGCGTAAAGCGTCCATAGGCTTTAAAACCAGGCTGCGTTTAAACTCCTGATCTAAGATCTTCAAATCTAAAATCCGGTTTATTCTGAAGAGCCGCATGTCCTGTCTCTCTGTACAAAACCCATACAAATACCATGCATTGGCTTTGTAGACAAGCTTATAAGGCTCCACGATTCGTTGGCTTACAGTCCCGCCGGAGCCTGCGTAATGAATTTTTACTTTTCTGCAATGAATAACTGCTAATTTCAGCAAATCAAACTTTTTATTGTCAAACCCTTCATTCCCCCATCTGGAAAAATCCACCTCAAGCCAATTCGCTGAATCCATTTGAAACATGGCAGAAAGTTTCTCTGCAGTCTGGCTGCCGCCAAGATTCTGCATGGTATTTATACTCTGTAATGCCGCGAGGATCTCCTGCTTTTCTTCCTCTGACAGCATAGCCTTATCCAGAACAAAACCATTCATCAAACGAATACCGCCATTTCTGCCTGTTTCTGCATAAATGGGAATACCGGCTTCGCTTAAGGCATCTACATCCCGATATATGGTTCTGACGGATACTTCAAACATTTTTGCCAATTCCGGAGCGGTAGCCTGTCTCTTATCAAGCAGGTAGTACACAATCTTAAATAATCTGCTTTCCTGCATAGTATGTTCCTCCTATATCTTGTATCGGCATATATGGTTTTGTTTCACCTGATAATTTATCAAAAAATAAGAAAACAGACTGTATGCTTCCTGTCCTGGACGCATACAGCCCTTTGCTGCCAAACATCTGTATTAAAGTATCTTCTACTAAAATTCCCTTATCCATAGTATTTATGCTGGAACACTGCATTCCAGAACCAACACCTCACAACTCTCCAGACGGATTTTCCCCTTCGGAACATTCCCCATATCTTCTCCCCCAGATTCCCGGTTCGATAAAACAACCTTTCTGCCAGGACACTCCAATTTAAGCTCCACAGCCTCCAATCCAAAATTGGCTGCCACCAATACCCTCTTCTCATTGTCTGCCCTGTAATAGGCCATAACATGTTCCGTATCCTCATACACAGGGATCGTCTGGCCGTAGGTAAAGACTTCCCGATACTCCAAAGACTTCCTCGTTGCCACCAACTTACGATAATAATTCAGCACAGAATTCTCATCCTGTTCCTGGCTTCTTACGTTTATCTCCTTATAGTTAGGATTCACCTTCATCCACGGAGTCCCAGTAGTAAACCCTGCATGTTCCGTATTGTCCCATTGCACCGGAGTCCGGGCATTGTCCCGGCTCATCTTTTCGCAGACCTTTAGCGCCTCCTCATCCGAAAGCCCTGTCTCTCTTGCCACATGGTACTGATCCTTTGTGCTGATGTCATCATACTCCTGGAGACTATCCCACACTGCGTTCTGCATGCCCAACTCCTGCCCCTGGTAGATAAATGGGATCCCCCTTAACAGAAGGTTCACTGTTCCCAGCATCTTAATCCCTTTGGGATTCCTGGCATACTCCGGCAAGAACCGGGAAGCTCCCCTGGGCTCATCATGATTTTCAATGATATTGGCCTCAAAACCGTATTTTTGAATCTCAAGCTGGGAATCCAGAATCGCTTTCCTCCACATCTTGAAATCCACAGACGGCGCATCATACCACCCATGCTTTCCTTCACTGAGGCAGTGGGCACTGAAATCAAACATGGAAGAAAAATGTCCCTCCTCACCGATAAACTGATCCAGTTCCCCTTCCTTCATGTTAAACACTTCGCCCACTGTAAAAGCATCATACCGTTCAAAAGTCTGTTTCTTCAATTCCTGCAGAAATTCCCCGATACCATCTGCCGCTTCCACCATCCGTATGCCGCTTGCCATCCCGTCCAGCCCGTCTGGCTCTCCATCCGGAAGATCCGGGTTCTTCTTAATGTTAATAATCGCATCGATACGGAAACCAGCCACTCCTTTCTCCAGCCACCAGTTTACCATCTTGTAGATTTCCTGCCGCATTTTCGGATTTTCCCAGTTCAAATCCGGCTGTTCTTTGGCAAACATGTGAAGATAGTATAAATCGGTTCCCGGCACCGCCTCCCAACAACTTCCCCCGAAATAAGAGCGGTAATTGCTGGGAGGGTTTCCATTTTTCCCTT
>JAETTS010000365.1 GCA_021769025.1 Enterocloster bolteae | reverse complement strand
TACCTGATGCTGCTTCCCAACCTGGTTATGTTCTGCGTGTTTACCGTATATCCTATTCTTTGGGCACTGCGGTATATGCTGTTTGATTATAAGGGATACGGGGAGGCCGTCTTTGTAGGCGCTGACAATTTCGTCCGTGTGTTTACCAGGGATCCTGTGTTCTGGGGGGCAGTGAAGAACACCTTTGTGTATGTGGGAGGAAAACTTCTGCTGACCATTCCCATTGCCTTTCTTCTGGCAGTACTGGTCAGTAAAAACGGCAGGGCTAATGCTGTGGCCCAATCCATTATCTTTACACCTACTATCATGAGCAGTGCGGTGATGGCCCTGATTTTTTATCTGATTTTTAATACCTATAATGGCAGCGTCAACCGGATTCTTATGTCTATGGGATTGATCAAACAAAATATAAACTGGCTGGGAATCCAGTATGCCATGGTGACAGTGATTATCATAGCGGCCTGGGGAGGGATAGGAAATTATATGGTCTATTTTATCGCAGGGCTTACAGGGATCTCGGAAGACTTATACGAGAGCGCCAGGATTGACGGGGCGAACAATACCCAGATCATGTTTCGGATTACCCTGCCTCTTTTGGCCCCTATCCTTAAGATGATCCTGATGCTGGCGCTGGTGATCTCATTTATGGATATGCAGAGCGTTATGGTTCTGACCGAGGGCGGGCCTATGAACCGGACCAATGTGATGTTTCTCTATATCTACCAGCTGTTTTTCCCGGTTACGGCCGGCTCGGCGGTACCTCAGGAATTTGGCTACGGTGCGGCGGTAAGCTTGGTGGCAGCGGCTATTATCGGAGGAGTGACGCTTTTGTACCTGTTTTTTGCCAGGAAGCTGGATAAGATCACGGAGTAAAGGAGGAGAGAGGAAGATGCTGAATAAATATGGAATGTCAAGGGGATGGAAGACCGCGAGGAAGGTGCTCAAATGGCTGTTTCTGGGAAGCATGTGCGTGTTCACCGTCTATCCTGTGGTTTATGCGGTGCTGGGATCCTTAAAGTCCAATGCGGAACTGACACTGGGAGGAAATCTTCTGCCTAAGGAGTGGCACTTTGAGAATTATGCCTTTGCGTTCAGCAAACTGGATTTTGGAAAGTATACGTGGAACAGTGTATTGCTTGCAATTCTGACTGTGATCCTGTCTGTGGTGACGGCTTCCATGGGAGGGTATGTTCTGGGGCGGAGAGACTTTCCAGGGAAAAAGGTTATTTCTACAATTTACTTAAGCTCCATGTTTATATCCGTAGGTTCTGTGGCCCTGTATCCCCTTTATAAGCTGTTAAACCGCCTGGGACTGACAAGCCATATGCTGGGCCTGGCGCTTCTGCTTACAGGCGGCCAGGTGGCCAATGTGTTTATGATCTCCGGTTTTGTGCGCAGTGTGCCAGGAGAATTGGATGATGCGGCCACCATCGACGGTGCGGGGATTTTCCGTATCTACTGGCAGATCATTGTTCCTATGATCCGGCCAATCCTGGGAGTGGTAGCCTTATTTTCCTTCCGGACAGCCTGGAATGAGTTTATCACGGCTCAGGTGTTTACTATGTCCAATCCAGGGCTTAAAACTCTTAGTGTGGCGGTGGCCAATCTAAGGTATTCGGCCAATGCAGCGGCGGAATGGCATCTGATGATGGCAGGCGCCTCCATTGCCCTGGCTCCGATTCTGGCAGTGTATCTTGTGGCCAACAAGCAGTTTATCGCCGGGATCACTGCGGGGGCGGTGAAAGGGTAGGGATATCCTAAAGGCGCGTAAGGTTTTAGGGTGTAGAGCATAAAGAAGCTGTTTGGATGTGCATTTTGAGGAGTGGTGAAAAAAACGGAAAAATAGCAAAAAAGGGGTTGACGAATTCAAAACCCTATTGTATAATACAATTCGTCGCCGAGATAAAGCAAGCGACGGATTGAGATTGGGCTATCGCCAAATGGTAAGGCAACGGACTCTGACTCCGTCATTTTCAAGGTTCGAATCCTTGTAGCCCAGTTTAAAAAGAGGCAGGAAACGTTGATTTTGCAACGGTTCTGGCCTTTTTTTGATCCTAGGATAAAAAGAGAATAGAACATAAAACACGTGTGTAAGAAGTCAAAGCGTTCCAACTATTGTTCCTAAGTTTAAGAGCGAAAGGAAAAAGATATGATGAAACTTCAACACACGGAGCACGGTTTTGTAAAGGATAAGGGGCTGTGGAAAATGAAGTATTATTTACTGCGTTTTTCACAACCCCTTTTGGCTTTCAGAGAAGATCCAAGGCTTTGGGCTCCTTATGGCATATGCGACGATTTACGACTTAAATGGTGCGATATATCCCAGAGACTTTTTCCAAAGATCGTTTCTTTGCTATAATACAAAATTAGTTTGGAACATAAAAAGGACAGGAATTATTTTACGCAGAGATGATGAATGAGGTACTCAGGCAGGAAAAGAAATATTTGATGACAGTGGTGGACGCAAGCAGACTTGGCACCTGCCTTGGCAGTGTTCTGGCGGAAGACAAACACAATGGCAGCCAGGGTTATGCGATACGCTCCCTCTATTTTGATACCCTTAATGACAGGGATTACTGGGAAAAGGTGGATGGCATAGAATTGCGAAGGAAGATCCGGTTGCGGTGTTATGGACCAGGGGCAGACTTTGCTATGCTGGAGATGAAGCAAAAAGAAGGCGCCTATCAGAGAAAACGGTCCCTGCGTCTAAAGAAGGAAGAAGCCAGACAGCTTACCCACGGCGATTATGAGCCACTGACACATTATGAAGAGCCCTTTGCAGCGGAATGTTACGGGCTTATGAACCGGATGTGCTACCGCCCCAAAGCAGTGGTGGAATACAGGCGGAGGGCTTTTATTGCCAAGGAGAATCGCATCAGGATCACAATGGACAGCAGGATCACAGCCACGGAGGCCAGCTTTGACCTTTTTTCCAGCCAGCTTCTCCAATATCCGGTGTTGGATTCTTTCCACGTCATAATGGAAGTAAAATACAATGGGTTTCTGTTAAGCTATATAAAAGAACTGCTTGACAGGACAGACCGCAGCGAGTTCTCTGTCAGTAAATACTGTCTGTCCAGGACAACAGGGCTGCATTACGGATTTTAGCATGAGAGGAAAGAGATTATGAAACAAGAACTTTTTGAATTATTTGGATCGTCCAATGATCTGTCTGCAGAAACGATTGTCACCAGGTTGACTGCGGCAGCGATAATCGCCGGTTTTATCTTTGTATCCTATCGAATCTCTCATGACGGAAGCATCTACAGTAAGAAGTTTAATGTGTCTCTGGCAGCACTTACAGTGATTACCACTACAGTCATGATTGTCATCGGGAA
>JAETTS010000364.1 GCA_021769025.1 Enterocloster bolteae | reverse complement strand
GGGGGCTTTTAGGAAAAGAAATTACTATTATATATGTAATTACCGGATTTGTGGCTCCCATGCTTATCGGAATGGCTGCAAACAGATTTGGAGGAAGCGAGCTTCATTTGCCTGGAATCGGGGAACAAGACGGCCAGCCAGCCATCCTTCTGGAAGAGGAAGCGGTCTCCTTTAAGGACAAGCTGCTGTCCGGGCTTAAGTGGTCCTTTACCGAACTGTCGGTCACTGTGTGCAAGTATGCGGTAAGCGGAATGTTGATTGCCGGCCTGATTTTTAACATATTCCCCCAGTCAGCTGTGCAGACGTATCTGGGGAATCCGGGAATCATCTCTCTTTTTGGAATCACGGTGGTGGCCGCTCTCATGTATGTGTGCGCGGTGGGACATATTCCCTTTATAGCGGCCCTTGTGGCCAGCGGAGCCGCACCGGGAGTTGCGATTACATTTTTAATGGCCGGCGCCTCCACCAATATCCCGGAACTTCTGACCATCAACCGGACCATCGGAAAACGCGCCATGATTATGTATTTTTTTATGGTGACAGTGATTTCCAATATTGTGGGGTATATCACAAACCAGCTTCTCATGCCTGGATTTAAGCCTGTGCTGGATTATTACGCCTCGCAAAAAACAATCCGTGCTGCCAACAAACTGATTTTCACCGCGCCCCTGTGGCTGAAATACCTCTGCAGCTTTGTCCTGATCGCCTACGCATGCGTGGCCCTGGTGCGTATCATAAAAAAACAAATTGGCAGCCAGACAGCTGAACTTATTTAGGAGACGAGTGATGACTAAAAAACCAACAAGGCTGGCTCCTTATAAACGGATCGCACTGTATACGGTCCTCCTTTTATCCGTCTGCCTCCTTGCCTTTTCCGCCAGCAGATATCTTCAGAAGCAGGCAGAGGAAAAAAACTCCGGCAGGCGCAGGCTGGCATTTGCCCCTGCCGTGGAAAAGGACAACGAGGCTCTGCTTGCCTTTAAAAAGGAATTCCCTGACAGAGAAATTTATCTGGCCTGCCAGGAAGATGTGACGGATGACGGGATATCCGATCTGTTAGTCATATATAAAGAGGGCTCCCTGGTCCGCTTTGTAACCGCCATGGGCCAGGACGGCGGCGGTTATGTTTACACGGAGCCCATTCCGGCTCCCATTGAAAACCAGGGCATACAATTTAAAAACATAGACCACGAAGGAGAGATGGAGTTCATTATCTCCGGAGAAAAAAACGGACAGGCCGGATATGCCATCTACCGCATCATTGATGGACAGCCAAAAGATCTATTCGGCGATGGCATGGACAACTGCTGCTGAAAGGAGCATCCATATGAATACAACCAAAAAAGCCTTACTGTGTACGGCAGTCATCCTTACAGCCTGTTTTCTCGGGATATCCCTTTTTCCAAAGGATAACTCCGGAGCAGACCAGGGCCTGCTTCGCATCGGTGCCGGGGACGATATATCCGGTTATCTGATGGATGAAACCTTAAGTCACTGCGGCAGCACGGTCCAGGGAGAAAAGGCAGTCGAATCCTTTGAATTCAACGACTGCTGAAACAATACCGCACAATGGGCTTTACGCTCAGAGGAAATTGACATTGCATTTTATTGCAGTCATATGGCATCCCATCTGATTGAGGACACGCGGTTCATGATATACGCCCCTGTCATCATGAACTCCGATGTGCTGATTTACAGCATCACGGATATGGAGCAGATATCCCACATAGGCATCAGCCAAGGCCGGAAACACCTGTCAAAGATGGCGTCGGAAGCCTATCCGCAGATCACGGAAATCTCAGAAATCAGTCCAAGGGTTCTGGGCTACTCCCTTGAAACAGGGCAGATTGACGCCGCGGTTATGGATATCACCAAAGCAGTCCTGGTGCCTGGCACGTCCATTGCCCCCATATCAGATGAGGATTATATCTCTTATGTCCTGGTTGTACGAAAGGATGTGGTGGACACAGATCCCTTCAGGAAATTTGTGGACGCCTATAACAAAACAGTCCGGGAATTAAGCCGGACCGGAAAATTTTCTGAGGATATAAATGCTGGAGGGGTTCTTCCTGATTCCGTCCACATTAAATTTCTGGAGATTTAAAAGAAAGAAGGAAGATAATTATGTCTATTACTGTGCAGGAACTGAGCAAGAGTTTTGAGAACAAACGCGGAGCCAAGGAGCGGACCGTTGTTTTGTCAGACATCAGTTTTGAAGTCAGGGACGGGGAATTCGTCTCCCTGTTGGGTCCCTCCGGCTGCGGAAAGACAACCACGCTTACCATCATAGCCGGTTTTCAGCCGCGGGACAGCGGAAAAATTTTTGTAAATAACCGGGAAGTGACAAAGCCCGGTCCTGACCGCGCCTTTGTATTCCAAAACTACGCTCTTCTTCCATGGCTGAAGGTGGGTGAGAACATTCTCTATCCCATGAAAAAAAGAAAAATTCCAAAAGCGCAGCGTGAACAGCGTCTGAAGGAACTTCTTGAGATGGCGCAGCTTCAGGATTATGCCAACTACTATATCCATGAGATATCAGGCGGAATGAAGCAGCGAGTGGCTCTGCTGCGCGCGCTTGCCTGCGACCCTGAGGTTCTGCTCTTAGACGAACCCCTGGGAGCAGTGGATTTCCAGATGCGGCAGCTGCTGCAAAAACAGCTGGAGCAGATGCTTCAGGCAAAAAAAACTACGGCGCTAATGGTCACCCACGATGTGGACGAGGCAGTCTATCTCAGCGACCGTGTCATCGTCATGTCCAGGGAAAAGGGAAAGATACTGGCCGATATCGCCATAGACATTCCCCGTCCCCACGACAGGACCAGCGAAGTCTATCACCATTATATGGACGAACTTACCCATGTGCTCAGTTCTGCCTTAAACGGCGATGTAAAGAACTCTGAGGATGAAGATCTTTTGGACTTCATCCAGAAAAACGAGAAAAAGGGACATCTGGCCACCGCGTAGACCGCAGCCTGCCGCGCAGGCTGGCGATTGCGGCATAGCCGTATCCCATCAGCTTGTATACTCAGCTTGTATACGATTCCAAATAATGGTATACATCCATCATGGACGGAAACCATATGCCCTCCATCAGCTTCTCCCTCTCCTTTTCCGGAAAATCCGTGACAGGAATAGGGGTATAGAGGCAGATGGTTCTGCGGTCGCTGCAGAATACCAGGAGAAAGCCGGACTCCGACACAAGATAGTATTCTTCTGCCGGAGAAACGCTTTCCAGTATTGGCTTTACCTGTTCCTGGTTCATGTCGGCCCTGTCATCCACAACGTTGACTGTCTCCGTCTCAATGACCGTATTGGGAACTGCCTGTTCCTGCCTGACGCTA
>JAETTS010000363.1 GCA_021769025.1 Enterocloster bolteae | reverse complement strand
GTGTGTGTGTGTGTGTGTGTGTGTGTGTGTGTGTGTGTGTGTGTGTGTATGTATGTGTGTGTGAGAAACTGAAGGTGAGCTCAGGGTCTCATGGCCCAGTTGGAACAAGGATCCCATGTTGATTGACTCCCACCTTGACAAGTATCATGTTGTTGGGATGACCAGCATGTGACTATTGGGACAAGATAGAAGTATTTACAAAGCCAACAGTTTTGACCGATTTATGCAAATTAGGGCAGATTTGAGAGTACACTTAAGAGTTTTAAACTTTGTTTGAAAAAACTAAACAGTGTTCTTGGAAGAGTTTCTTTGGAGTAGACCGCCAAAGGCCAAATTTTATCTGATTGTTGGTGAGCACCTGTGGGTTTTTGTGTTCCTTATGTAGTATCCCTTAGGTTTGGGTCAGACAATGTAAACCTTATCATTTCCACTGTTTTTAACATCTCAAATGATGTCCCACGTTCTAGGTGCCAATCCACAAATGCCCACTCCTACATCTTCTCCCTCCTCCCTCCATTTTGCCACTATGATGCTGCTCCTAAACTCACCCAACTTTTCGAAACCCACCACTCCAGCCTCCTCCTATGTTCGAGCATCACATCTCCACAGGACCAAGGGCCTTCCATCCCATTGGTTTCAAATAATGCCATCCTCTGATATATATTGGTTGGTGGTCTATTTTCTGGAAGCTCTGGGTCATCAGCCAGCATATATTGTTCTTCCTCTATTGCAGGACCTCCTCTGTCACAGGACATCCACTGTTTAAGCACCACCACTACCTCAGGAAGTCCACTGTCTGTGTGTCAACTCCACTGTTACAGGACCACAAGTGTCTCAGCACTTCAACTATCACAGCACTTCTACTGTTCAGGAGCTCAAGAGTCTCAGCATCTCAAGTGTCACAGGACCTCCTTTGTCCAAGAACTGGACTGTCCAAGCAACACTACTATTGCGGGACCTCCACTGTCACAGGACTTCCACTGTAGGAGCACTACAACTGTCTCAGGACACCCACTGTCCTATAACCTCCACTATCCCAGGAATTCCACTGTCGTAGCACCACCCGTAGCAACTAAAGTGTTTCAGGACATCAAATGAAGCAAGATCTCCCATGATTCTGCAACTTCACTGCCACAGGATCTCTACAGTGACAGGAATACCCCTGTATCAGCAATTCCAATTTTGCAGGACCTCCACTGTAGCAGAACCTTCAATTGTGCAGCAGCTCCCCTGTAGGTAGATTGACCTCCACGATCTCAGTGCCTCCACTTTCAAAGGACCTTCACTGTCACAGAACCGGCGCCATTTCAGTGTCTCCACTGTTGCAGGACCTACCTCTTCACAGGATCTGCACTGTTGCAGCAACTGTAATTTCAATTTTTCAAAGTCATTGCTGGTTATTAGATTTCAGGCTGAATGAAATGAGATGTTACTTTTGAAAGCATAAGAATTTGTTCTATAGCTCTTGTGATAAATGCCGTGTGTGCTAGGACCAGTAACCTATGGAAGACTTCATGAGCTCATACCACTCTCCACCTCACTTTGTGGAAGCTGGTGTTTTTAGAGTGTGATAAACTTCAGGTGAATGGATTCATTCAGCTGCACCACGCTCTATAGTGTGCTACACAGCAGTCATATTGAGTCCTTGCTGGGAAGAGAAGAAATCCAGAAGAGGGAGAAGGCTTGGGTTGGGGGAAGAATCATAAAATACTTACAGGATATAAGAAGGTAAGAATTATGGGGAACTGGAAAACAGTGCCAGAGGAAGAATGAGCACAGAGCAAACTGGGAAGGACAAAGTACAAAGGCACGTGGGTTTTGCCATCTGCGTGTTCTCTGGACAATCTCCCTTGGCCTCATTTCTGGGAGAAAACTCTTCCTCCACCCCCTTGTAAGGTTTCATTCTTGAAGGAAAGCAGCAACACAACTTCATCAGTGAATTTCCCCATTGGAATTGGTTCATCCTTTAATGCCTCTGGGAAATCCCCAGCTGGGGAATGTCCTGCTCTCTGCTGAGAGACAGCAGGAAAGTAGGTTGTCCTCTGTTTTCTCGTTGCTACAGCTCTTCTAAGTGTGGCTGATTGTTGAGTGAAGACACAGGACACTTCTGGTGTGTATGTATGCTTTGTTCACTGTGGGTGTTGTCGGGAGTGTCCTGAAAAGAAGGGCATGCCCAATGGCTCTTTGCTTCCTCTTTGACTAGCCTTATGATCATAGGGAGACACTAGGCCATTGGAAGATGAGGAGAACAATGTGTCTATGTTGTGTTCACTTCTGTTCCTATTTAGTCCTAGAGGGAAATCAGCAAGGGTAGAGAATGGGACCGTAACTGGACAAAGCTGCTGAGCCTGTGTTGTGAAGCAATTCCTGTGTATAACTTGCTGTTACATTAAGCAATAGGATGCCATGTTCTGGTTATACCTTTTTGATGCAATGAATCTATAATATTTTACCTCAAACCTCAATATATTACGTTTCTTCCTCTTTTGGAGAATCTGGCATGAGAGGGATCACTTCTTCATAAGGATTTGTGAACCTCTTCCAGTTTTCATTGACCAGGGGTACATCATCACCTCTGAGACTGTCAGCCCATAGTTTGGATTGACCTTTATTAAGAGGCTAAGCTGCCTCTTCTGACACCCCACAGTGAGCAGGGTACACACCTGCTACAACCTGTCTTCTGAACTGTTGTATGACAACAGAGTCAAATACAACAGTGAAATATAAGCCTACTCCTAAGATCCATACGTTGTTGTTTTTTTTTTTTTTTTTGCACCATCATAAAGTTGTCCTAGGAAGAGATCAGGTGCACCAATAGGGTAAGCACCATGCTGCCAGTTCAGCATTTGCCCAGGTTTGTCTTGAGTTGAAGGCCAAAGTCGATGCTTTTGACTTTTCCGTTCTTCTCTAACAAAATATAATCTGGTTTCAGGTCACTGTGAACTTATACAGTGCCCATAGCCATAGATAAAGCCTGCTAACATTTGCATAAATATTTCCTTGGCTCCTTCCTCCTCTCGGTGGAAAGATTTTCAGATGTATTTGTAAAGCTCTAAAATTTCAACCAGTTTCACGATAAGTTATTAGAATTGTCTCAGACTCAATTGGAGAAGCAAGATGATGTTGGGGTGGATGAAAAACTTCATTATATTTGCCATGGTCATGTTTGGCTGGCACCATTGCTTCTTCTTTGCATGCACTTTGATAACCCCTGTAGCAGAACTTCCTCTGTCCCAGCACCTGAACTATCCCAAGACCTCCACAGTCAAAGGACCAATATTGTGGTAGGGTGTCTGTGGTCAGGCAACTCCTCTGTCTCAGACCCTCCAAATTGCAAGACCTT
>JAETTS010000362.1 GCA_021769025.1 Enterocloster bolteae | reverse complement strand
ATTCTTTATAAATAGTAAGTACGCCGTTAAGCATCCCCATTCTCCTGGCTCAACTGTTTTTCAATATGTCCTGAAAGGTTATTGATCACATCATGAAAACTTCCAGACATGGTGCAGCCGGCTGCCCGGATATGCCCGCCGCCTCCAAAATAAGCGGCAATCTTGCTGACATCCACCTTCTTGTTGGACCGCAAGCTGACCTTATACATGTGAACCCCAACCTCGTACAGGAAGATGGCGCACTCCACCCCTTCGATGATACGCAGCTGGTCCACAATCCCGTCCAGATCGCTTTTGTCCACGCCGTAAAATTCCATATCCTTTTTCCGAACCACTGTAAAGATACACTTCTTATTCAGAAACGATACGCTTTCAAACAATGCTCTTCCCATAATCTGAGACTGCAGATACGTCTTTTTGTAAAAACTGTCGTCGATGATGGAAGAGAAGTCAATCCCTTTCTCCATCATCTTTTCGGCAATCTCCATGGTTTTTCTCGAAGTATTGCTGTAGCGGAACACTCCGGTATCGTGAATGATTCCAGTATAGATGCACTCTGCCACAGCCTTGCTGATCTTCTCTTCGTCCATCTGGGTAAACAACACCTGGCATGTGGAACTGGCATCTGCGTCAACCACCTGCTCCATGGCATAGCCCTGGTTGGTTATGTGGTGGTCAATGCAGATACTTTCCTTTGCCTCTTCCAGGCAGCACTTAAATTCTCCCAGACGTTCCGGGTCGCTGCAGTCCAGACAGATACACAGATCCACTTGTCCCTGGGGAAGCTGGCTCTGTATCTGGTCAAAGCCCTTCAAATAAGAAAATTTTTCTGCTGCTGCCCCCAGGCAGACTACTGCCTCTTTCCCAAACTGCTCTCTGATATAATTATAGACGGCCAGGCAGGAGCCTACACAGTCTCCATCCGGGTTTACATGGCCTAAAATCACAATGGACTTTGCCCGGCCAATCATAGCTTCCAGTTTTGTCATACACCGTCTCCTTCTATATTGGGTTCCCCGTTTCCATCAATCTTTTAAATCTTTTGTCACATCATCAATCAACTTGGACATAGTGACGCCATGTGCAATGGACTGATCCAGCACAAATTTGATTTCAGGCGTATTTCTTAAATTTACCCGTCTGGCCAATTCCCTGCGAATGTAGCCTACTGCACTGTTTAGCCCCTCTTCCACGGCCTTTAAAGTTTCCTCGTTGCCCAGCACGCTGACAAACGCCTTGCAGTATTTTAAATCCGGCGACACTTCCACAGACACCACGCTGGTCATGGCAGAGGAAAGCCGCGGGTCTTTCACCTCTGTGCGAATAATCTCGCTTAATTCCCTCTGCACTTCCATGTTGATTCTTGTATTCTTAATACTGTTTTTACGCACTTTGATCCCTTTCTTCTTTGCTCTATCTTGGAACCTCCACCATGATATAAGCCTCTATGGTATCATCTACCTCAACATCATTGAACTTGTCAAACACAAGACCGCACTCATATCCTGTGGCAACTTCCTTCACATCATCCTTAAACCGTCTGAGGGACGCAAGGCCTCCTTCGAAAAGCTGCTCGCCCTGGCGGGTGATGCGGACGGAACATCCTCTCTGGAATTTACCGTCGGTCACATAGGAGCCGGCAATCACACCTACGCCGGATGCCTTAAACAGCTGGCGCACAATGGCATGGCCGATAACTTTCTCCTCAAATACTGGATCCAGCATACCTTTCATCGCGGCTTCCACATCTTCAATGGCCTGATAGATGACTTTGTACAGTCTGATGTCTACTTTCTCCCGGTCTGCAATGGACTTGGCCGTTACATCCGGACGTATATTAAATCCGATGATAATGGCATTGGATGCAGACGCTAAGGACACATCCGATTCGTTGATAGCGCCTACGCCGCCATGAATCACCTTTACCATCACCTCTTCGTTGGACAGCTTTGTAAGGCTTTGCTTTACTGCCTCCACAGAGCCCTGAACATCCGCTTTTACAATGATCGGCAGTTCCTTCACATTGCCTGCCTGGATCTGGCTGAATAAATCGTCCAGAGACAGTTTAGCCTTGGTATCCTCCAGAAGCTTGTTCTTACCTTCGGAAATGAAGGTTTCCGCAAAGTTTCTCGCCTCTTTCTCGCTGCTGCTAACCACAAAAACTTCACCGGCATTGGGCACGCCGTTGAGTCCCAGGATCTCCACCGGGGTAGACGGGCCGGCTTCCTTCACTCTCCGGCCTTTGTCATCCATCATTGCACGGACTTTACCGTAGCAGGCTCCCACCGCTATGTTGTCTCCCACATGGAGCATACCCTTCTGTACCAGAACTGTGGCCACAGGCCCCTTTCCTTTATCCAGTTCCGCCTCGATTACTAGCCCTCTGGCATTCCGGTTAGGGTTGGCCTTTAACTCCTTGACCTCGGAAGCCAGAATGATCATTTCCAACAAATCGGAAATACCTTCTTTGGTGTGGGCAGATACCGGAACGAAGATGGTGCTGCCTCCCCAGTCTTCCGGAACCAGCTCATACTCGGAAAGTTCCTGTTTTACACGCTCTACATTGGCACTGGGCTTATCAATCTTGTTGATGGCAACAATGATCTCCACCCCTGCCGCCTTGGCATGGTTGATGGCTTCCACCGTCTGGGGCATCACGCCGTCGTCTGCGGCAACCACCAAAACTGCAATGTCTGTAGACTGAGCACCTCTCATACGCATGGCGGTAAATGCCTCGTGGCCTGGGGTATCCAAAAACGTAATCTTCTGTCCGTTGATCTCCACCACATAAGCGCCGATGTGCTGTGTGATGCCTCCTGCTTCTCTGGAAGTGACATTGGTCTGACGGATTGCATCCAGAAGAGACGTTTTGCCGTGGTCCACATGGCCCATGACGCAGACGACCGGCGGTCTGGATACCATATCCTTCTCGTCTTCTTCCTCCTCCTTTAAAAGCTCCTCAATCACGTCTACCTTTACTTCCTTTTCGCAGAGTACGTCATACTCCATGGCAATCTCTTCTGCCTTCTCGTAATCGATCTCCTGGTTCAGGGTTACGATGGTTCCCTTCATAAACAGTTTCTTTACAATGGCGGACGGCTGCAGTTTCATCTTCTCTGCCAACTCTTTGATGGTTAAAACCTCAGGCAGGGTGATGACCTTGATGGTCTCTTCCACCTTGGCTTCCGCCGGCTTCTGGGGCATGATAAACGGATGCTTTGACGTAGAGCCGGATTTACCCTTGCTCTTTGGTCCGTCCTCTGTCATCTTGCTCTTATCATAGCGGTCATTCTTATATGCGTTCTTGTTGGCCCGGTTGCTCTGGGGCTTGGTGGCCAGCGGCGTGTCAAAGGATTTCAT
>JAETTS010000361.1 GCA_021769025.1 Enterocloster bolteae | reverse complement strand
TTCCCTTTTCCGTATTAGGAGTCAGCAGCATTCCCGTGGAACAGGTATGCAGCCGCAGAATGTGGAATGGAGCAGATGGGGGACGTTTTGGGGATGGTGACAGGGATGGAAATGGAGAAGAAGATGAGATAGTATACATTGGAAAAAACTCCACCCGCTATCACCGCTTAAGGACCTGCCATTATCTGTACAATGATTTAAAGGCAGTGGATTTAGGGGCTGTGGGGGAACTGCGGAATGAGGCAGGAGGAAGGTATTCTTCCTGTGGGACATGCGGTGGGGGAAGCGGAGGCACAGGAAGCGGGGGCACGGGAAGCGGCAGTATGGGGAGCAGCGGTACGGTTTATGTTATGCCATATGGTTCAAGCTACCATGTGTCTAAAAGCTGCCGGTCCATCATTGCGTATGTTCAGGCGGTTCCATTGACGCAGGTGGAATATCTGGGGGAGTGTTCTTATTGCAGAGGAAAGTGATGTGGGAGACGGGGGTGTTATTTGTTGGGCATATTAAATGGGGATTTGACGGAACAATTAACAGCAGGACATGACATAGCCGGAGTATTGCTGCGCTGCGGATTTCTTATGACGCTGTCAATTGGAGCCTGGCAGGATATGAGGAATCACAGAATAAAACTCAGCCTGATTGTGATGTCCGCAGCCGCGGGCGCGGTTCTGCGATGCATGTATATTGTGCTGGATGCGGCAATCATATACCGGGATTCGGGACACCAGATACCTTCGGACTTGGTGTCGGGCCAGATTATAGATACAGCCATGGCCATGGCTGTAGGAGCGGGATTGCTGTTTTTATCCCGGATAACAAACGAGGCTGTGGGAAAGGGGGATGGATGGTTTTTTCTGATATCGGGCATTTATCTGGGTGCATTGAAAAATCTGGTTTTGCTGGCAGGCGGCTTGGGGATTTGCTTTTTACTATCTATGGTTTTAGTATTTAAAGGGATTATACAGGGAACAGACAGGGGGAGGCTGCGCATTCCTCTTCTTCCATTTCTGATCCCGGCAGGAATCGGAGTGATGTTCCTATGAGGGAAAAAACGCTTAAGGGAAGTCTTACGGTTGAGGCCGCATGGATAATGGCCATGGTATTACTGTCCATAGCGGTGATGCTCCAGCAGGCATGCCGTATTCATGATGAGACCAAGGCCGCCATGGGTCTGCATGAGGCGTTGGAAAAGGGCCGTCATGGAAGTGCAAAAGAGCTGGAAGCCTCTGCGTCCGGGGTGCAGGAACATTTAGGCCGTCTCATGTTCTTTCCTGACTGCGATCTGGCTATAAAGGAAAAAGGGAAGAGGATATACGGAGAAGGCAGAGGGGGAAAATGGAAAAGAGAGATTGAGGCGGGAAGGTTCCGGCCAGAGACATTTCTGCGCAAGATTACTTTAATTGAAGGGCTGGTTAAAGAAGATGGAAATTAGCTACAGGAGAGAAGCAAAACGCAATTACCTGGTAGCGGGGGTGGCAGAGGCCACAGCTGGATATGAAGCCAGAATGCTGGCCCACAACGAGATTCGTGGACTGTTAAGGATGTACATAACATACCAGGATGGACTGCCCTTATATTGTTATGACATTACCTCCAGACAACCGTTAAGCCGCCTTCTGGAAACCCGTTTTATAACCAGAGAAGAGATATGCCAGTTATTAATCCAGATACATGCAGCGCTAAGTGGTATGGAAGAATATCTTTTAGATGCAGGGGGTGTCCTGCTGGAACCGGAATATATTTATGTGGAGCCGGAATTATTCCAGACCGGTTTGTGCCTGATCCCTGGTGTTCAGGATGATTTCCAGGGTAAACTGAGCCGCCTCCTGCAATATATACTGAAGAGGATAAATCATAAAGACAGGGAGAGCGTAGTCCTGGCTTATGGACTTTATCAGGAAAGCCTTAAGGAAAACTGCGGAATGGATGATTTGCTGGGGCTGATTGCGTCAGAACGGCGGAAAGGGAAGAAACGGGAGTTATTGAGCGAACCGGAGGGAGATTACATAAAGAAAGGAGGACTACAGGAAACAAATCATTGGGAGAAGGGGCTGAAGGAGAAGGGGCTGAAGGAGAAGGGACAAGGGAAGGAACAAGGGAAAGAACAGGGGACTGAGCAAAATAGAGATTGTATTACAGGGAAGGGGAAAGGAAAAAGCGGGGAGACAGAGAAAGAGCATAACAGTGACAGGGGGGAGAAGCGGAGAAAAAAAGAAAAGGGTAAATTGGAAAGGTGTGAAATAAAACAGGAAGGCTCAGGCCGGACTGAACCTGAATGGAAAGGAACCACTTTCAGACGGCAGTTTATCGTATGGCTGTCAGCGGCAGTACTTTGTCCATCCGCACTGTGGATGTTCAGAGGGATGACAATGGTCATTGACAACTGGAGGCTGCTGGCAGCAATCGACGGAGGCTTGCTGTTTATGCTGTCAGCCATGAATCTGTATAGGCTGTTCATTGGGCATAGGGCTGCAAAGGCAGATGGGGCAGGTTCAGATGATGAGCAGGACCCATGGAGAATTTTGTATGAGGATGAAGATGACGAAGACGAGGATTTAGGTAATCAGCCATCCACTGCGTATATGAATGGGGATAAAAATGAGTATTTGCAGAAAATGCCGGAAAGCAGCGCCGGAGAGTGCTTTCAGACCGTGCTTTTATCAGAGCGGCCAGCACAAGGGGAGGAAGTCCGGCGTTTATCTGCCCTCAATGGTTCGGATGAGGACATTGTAATATCCTATTATCCATTTGTGATTGGCAAACACAAGGATTTAGCAGACTATGTGCTTTTGAAAGATACAGTCAGCCGTTTTCACATAAGATTAGACGAGGACAATGGGAGTTATACTGTAACGGACCTTAACTCTACCAATGGTACCAGGGTCAAAGGACGATTGCTGGAGGCAAACGAGACAACGCAGCTGGAGCCGGGAGACCAGATATTTATAGCTGACTGCGGATATATTTTTTATTAACAGCACAGAGTAACCCAGTATGTTTCGTTTATCTTAAAAGACAATTGTGTGAGTGTGGTTGCAGAAATAGTAAATAACAATGGGGTGGGGGCATAAAAAATAACTTTATTGCGTCAAAGCCACTTAACAAGTCCTTTAAAGTATGCTAAGCTTATATATCATTGAGGATGTGAGGAATACGGATGGTTACGGGCATAAACAGGAGCAGGCCATATGTCAACATTGCGCTGGCAGCAGTCAACGTATTGGTATTTCTGTACCTGGAGGCCATCGGCTCCACGGAGGATGGCGTATTCATGGTAAAACACGGGGCTGTATTTGCGCCTTTTGTTATCCTTGGTGGAGAGTATTACAGGCTGTTTACTGCCATGTTCCTGCACTTTGGAGTCA
>JAETTS010000360.1 GCA_021769025.1 Enterocloster bolteae | reverse complement strand
ATCCCGGCCAGCACACCCACAACTCTGCTGTCGATCTTCCGGGAATAAGTCTGCCCTGACACAGGATAGCACTCCTTAAATCCCATCTTCTCTGCGATCATCTGGTCCGCCTTCCGACATTTCTCATGATCCCCGTCAAACAATTCCAGAAAACTTGCCTGAGTGCCTGTGGTTCCTTTGGATCCAAGAAGCTTCATACTGGAAATCACATGCTCCAAATCCTCCAGATCCAGGCACAACTCCTGCATCCACAGGGTTGCCCTCTTCCCAACCGTAGTGGGCTGGGCCGGCTGGAAATGGGTAAAAGCCAGCGTAGGCTGATCCTTATACCGCTCTGCAAACTCCTTAAGTTTCGCCAAGACAATGATCAGTATCTTTCACACCACGTCCAAAGCCTCGGTCATAATAATCAAATCTGTGTTGTCTCCCACATAGCAGGAAGTAGCCCCGAGATGGATAATCCCTTTTGCCTTAGGGCACTGTTTACCATAAGCATATACATGGGACATCACGTCATGGCGCACCAGACGCTCTCTCTCCTTTGCCACATCATAATTGATATCATCCTGAAATTCTTTCAGTTCATCAATCTGTTCCTGGGTAATCGGAAGCCCCAATTCCCTCTCTGTCTCCGCCAGGGCAATCCATAACTTCCTCCATGTGCGAAATTTTTTATCCGGAGAAAAGATATACTGCATCTCCTTGCTGGCATACCGCTCCGAAAGCGGGCTCTGATACGTATCGTTCATACTTTATGTCCTTTCTATGTCCACGATGATTTCCTCTTACCTGCTGTACTCTCCCCGAATATCCTCCCTGGGAGGAGCAATGGGATAGTTTCCGCTAAAGCATGCTGTACAGACCGAAAGCCCCTGGGCCATCTCCCCAAGCCTGTCCATCTTCAGATACCCCAGGGAATCCGCTCCGATCAACTTGCACACTTCCTCCACAGTCTTGTCTGAGGCAATCAGCTGTTCCTCCGACGGAATGTCTGTCCCAAAATAACAAGGATGGAGAAATGGCGGTGCCGTAACTCTCATATGCACTTCCTTCGCCCCGGCTTCCCGAAGCATTCTCACAATCTGATGGCTGGTGGGTCCCCGGACAATGGAATCATCGATCATGATCACCCGTTTTCCTGCAACCGCCTCCCGCAGCACATTCAGCTTCACCCGCACCGCGGAGACACGATTGCTCTGCTTCGGCTTAATGAATGTCCTACCCACGTAGGAATTTTTCACAAACGCGCTGCCGTAAGGAATCCCTGACTCCAGGGAATACCCGATGGCCGCCACATTTCCCGACTCCGGGACTCCTACCACCAGATCCGCCTCCACCGGGGAATCCTTAGCCAGACATCTCCCTGCGTAAAGTCTGGAATGGTACACGCTCACCCCGTCAAACACGCTGTCCGGCCTGGCAAAATAAATGTACTCAAAAATACATCTGGCCTGTCTCTCCGGCTTCTCAAAGCACATCTCCCGATTGGACTGAATCCCTTCCTGGGTAATGCTTACCACCTCTCCCGGCTCCACGTCCCGTACAAACTCAGCACCGACGGTATCCAGGGCGCAGCTTTCCGATGCCAGGATATAGGCGTTGTCCTTTCTTCCGATACAGAGAGGCTTAAACCCATAAGGATCCCTGGCCCCGATCAGCTTCCTGGGGCTCATGATCACCAGTGAATAGGCTCCTTCCAGCTTCTTCATGGCCTGGATCACCGCTGTCTGGACATCCGGAGCCTTCACCCTCTCCCTGGCTATATGATACGCAATCACCTCAGAGTCAATGGTGGTCTGAAAAATGGCCCCGCTGTACTCTAACTCCCTGCGAAGCGCAGGTGCATTGACCAGATTGCCGTTGTGAGCCAGGCCAAGGGTTCCCTTCACATAGTTTAACACCAACGGCTGGGCATTCTCCCTGGTACTGCCGCCTGCCGTGGAATACCGCACATGGCCCACCCCGATATTTCCGTGGAGCTGTTCCAATGTCTCCGGCGTAAACACCTCATTGCACAACCCCATTCCCTTGTGGGCAGAGACCTTTCCCTTAGGCCCTTTGGTATCGCTGACAGCGATTCCGCAGCTTTCCTGCCCTCTGTGCTGAAGTGCGAATAAACCATAATAGATGGTGGAAGCAACCTCTCCACCATCTAAATCATACATACCAAAAACTCCAC
Source organism: Enterocloster bolteae (assembly GCA_021769025.1). Next base: position 1,216 of record JAETTS010000360.1, on the reverse strand, counting down.
ATTCCTCATGAAGCTTCTCTAAATTTTGAATATCCTTCATCTATAGACTGTCCTTCTCAAAGTGTCTGCTGTCAGGCTGTCTGTCCACAAACCTGTTTCTCTGGCGGCCTGTCAATCTGCAGGCTTACAGATATGCCTGTCCGGCCATCTATCTGCATGACTGCCCTGTTCCCGTATCTGTCCCACTATTCCAGACTTCTGATCACTGAATCCCTAAGCGCTTAAATACTTCCTGATAAGCATCCTCCACATTGCCCAAATCCCTGCGGAACCGGTCTTTGTCCAGCTTCTCATGGGTCTCCTTGTCCCACAGCCTGCAGGTATCCGGAGACACTTCATCCGCCAGAATAATCTGTCCGTGATACCGGCCGAACTCAATCTTAAAATCAATCAGATCAATCCCAAGGCTGGCAAAATACTCCTGCATCACCTCATTTACCAAAAAAGCATAGCGAGTGATGGTATCAATCTCTTCCCTGGTTGCCAATCCCAACGCCAGGGCATAGTAATCATTGATAAAGGGGTCATGAAGGTCATCATTCTTGTAACTGAATTCCAACGTAGGAGAAAGCAACCTGATCCCCTCTTCCATCCCCAGCTTCTTGGCAAAACTACCTGCAGAAACATTCCGGATAATGACTTCCAACGGAACGATCTCCACCTTCTTTACCACAGTCTCTCTATCGTTTAATTCCTCAATCAAATGGGTCGGAACGCCTTTGGCCTCTAAAAGCTTAATGATATGATTGGTCATACGGTTGTTGATGGCGCCCTTGCCTACGATCGTTCCCTTTTTCTGTCCGTCAAATGCAGTCGCATCGTCCTTGTAGGACACGATCAATGCATCCGGATCTTCCGTCGTGAAAACCTTCTTAGCCTTTCCTTCGTACAGTAACTCTTTTTTCTCCATGGGTATCCACCTGTCCTCTCTTCCTCATCCAGCCCTGCCAGGGCAGCAGCCGTACCATTTACAGTAGAGATTATAATGCAAAAAAAGAAGAAATACAATCATTTTATTCCAAATCTGTATTTCTTCTTTCTCTTGTGATGTTACATGATTATATATCCACTTATCTGGACAGCACCACATCGTAAGCCGCAGCCATGCCCTTTTCTTCAATCAGGCCGTAATACTCCTGAACTAGAGGCAAAAGGCCGCTCAAATCTTGTCCCCAGTACGCTTCCTTGGCCAGAATATCTGCCACAGATGCATCCC
>JAETTS010000359.1 GCA_021769025.1 Enterocloster bolteae | reverse complement strand
AAGGGAACAGGAAACACCCAGGGAACAGAAACTGCACAGGGGACAGGGGAAACAGAATATAAGACGGAGCTGAACGTTGCAATCACCGCAAATCCGCCAACACTGGATGTTCACGGCGTCAATTCCAATATTGTAGGCGGAATCGGCACCCATATCTATGAGCCTTTGTTTGCAATGGACGCAAATTATGAGCCAGCCGGCGTACTGGCTGAATCCTACACTGTAAGTGAGGATGGAAAAGTCTACACAATCAAATTGCGCCAGGGCGTCAAGTTTCACAATGGACAGGAAATGACAGTGGATGTCGTGGTTGCATCCATGTCCCGCTGGCTGGAATTATCCGGCAAGGCAAAGGCCCTTCTGGAAGGAACCGTATTTGAAAAAGCAGATGATTATACCATTACCATGACACTGCCGGAGGCATATGCCGATGCCATGACCGTGGTAGCTGCATCCATTCAGTTCCCTGCAGTCTATCCGAAATCCGTCATTGATTCTGCAGGAACAGAGGGTATAACGGAATATATTGGCACAGGCCCTTACAAACTGGACGAGTGGAAACAGGACCAGTACATTCATCTGGTCAAGTATGAGGATTATGCGCAGCCCGCTGGAGAGTCCTCCGGTTTCACAGGCGAAAAGCTGGCAGCCACCCCGGACATTTACTTCCGTGTGGTAACAGACGATTCCACCCGGGTCGCCGGCGTACAGACTGGCCAGTATGACATTGCGGAAGAGATGCCGCAGGAGAGATATCAGGAGCTTTCCGGTGACAGCAGTCTTAAATTCTATGTAAAGACCGCAGGGACCATCAACCTGTTCTTTAACACAACAAAAGGAATCATGGCCAATGAGCAGATGCGCCAGGCTATTATGGCCTGCCTGAATTGTGACGATATTATGCTGGCAAGTTACGGCGACCCCAACCTGTATGTGCTCAATCCGGGCTGGTGCAACCCGGATGACGCGATGTGGGGCAGTGATGCGGGTTCTGAATATTATAATCAGAATAACATAGAGAAAGCAAAGGAGCTGTTGACAGAGGCCGGTTATAACAATGAGGAAATTGTCCTGGTAACAACCCCTGATTACGGCGAGATGTACAATGCAACTCTGGTTGTCCAGGCTGAATTACAGAGCGCCGGTATCAATGCAGTGGTTGAGAGCTATGATTTTGCAACCTTCATGGAGCACAGGGCCAATCCGGACCAGTTCTCCCTGTATATAACCAGCAACCGTTATAACCTGAATCCGGTTCAACTTTCCGTCCTAACCAAGGATTGGGCCGGACTGGACCGTCCGGAGGTGGACCAGGGGATATCCGCAATCCGTATGGCGGCCTCCGCTGAGGAGTCCTCCGCAAAATGGGATGACTTGCAGGAATTCTTGTACGAATATGGGGCAGCAAGCGTTCTGGGACACTACAGCGGCCTGATGGCCACAGGGGCTGGCGTGGAAGGCTTTAATTTTTTTGACTTTCCGCTTTACTGGAATGTGAAGGTTCCTGTATAATGCATGGTTTACCGGCAGGTGGCGGGTTCTCCCCCACCTGCTTTTTGTCACATCAATATGGATGATTGGATGGGAAGGAAATAATAATGTTATCTTATATCATAAAGCGGATTCTCTCTCTGATTCCGACTCTGTTTGTGGTGTCCGTGGTGGTTTTCCTAGTGGTCTATATGATTCCTGGGGGACCAGCCACAGCACTTTTAGGCATGGAGGCAACTCCGGAAGCCATTGCAGATTTAAATGCAGAGCTGGGGTTTGACCGCCCTTTTTTTGTTCAGTACGCAGACTGGTTCATAAACATGCTCCACGGTGACTGGGGACAGTCCTATTTCCTCCAGACAACCGTGCTGGACGCCATAGGGGAATACTTTGCCCCAACTTTCAGCCTGGCTGTTTTCGCGCAGCTTATATCTGTGGTTATCGCTGTCCCCATGGGAATTCTGGCTGCATACAGACGGGGAACCTGCGTCGACATGATTACGGTATCGGTTTCCCTGCTGGGAATCGCCATACCTGGTTTCCTCCTCAGTATGTTTCTGATGCTGTTTTTCGGCGTCCATCTGAAATGGCTTCCTGTGGCAGGTTATGTGCAGATGAGCCAGGGGATTCTTGAACACCTTCGTTATCTGCTGCTCCCGGCACTATCGCTGGGAGTGGTCCAGGCCGCCTATATCACCCGTATGTCCCGCTCGGCTATGCTGGATGTACTGTATATGAATTACATCCGCACAGCCCGGGCAAAGGGCCTGAAGGAATCTGCAGTGGTCCTGGTTTACGGACTGAAAAATGCCGGTCCCACTATACTGACAGTAGTAGGGCAGTCTTTTGGCAGTCTTGTAACAGGAACCATCGTTACCGAGACACTGTTTAACATACCGGGACTGGGCATGCTCACTATGACCTCTATTACGCGCCGGGATGTTTTTGTTATTCAGGGAGTGGTTCTGTTTGTAACATTTATTTATGTGCTGGTTAACCTTGCAGTGGATATTCTGTACGGCTTTGTGGACCCGCGCATACAGCTGGGAAACAAGTAGGGGAGGAGAAAGATTGAAAATATCAAATACCGCAACGGATTGCCAGACAAGTGAAGTCATCCTCCGCGAACAGCGCCAGATTCGCCGTGAGCGTTTTTTTTCCAATCCGGGGCTGATTATAGGACTTATCGTTTTTCTTCTCATTATGCTGGCTGCTATAATCATTCCTGCTGCTGTCAATGTAGACCCCAATGAAATGGCTATTGCAGACCGTCTGAAGGGGCCAAGTCCGAACCATCCCTTTGGCACCGATGAATTCGGCCGGGATTTGATGATTCGCGTGCTCTATGGGGCAAGAGTCTCTCTTTTGGTAGGCGGCGCCGTGGCGCTGCTGTCCTGCGTCCTGGGTACGGTCATTGGTATCTATGCCAGCTACTTTAAAGTTCTGGATCACATCCTCATGCGTATCTGTGAGGGCCTGATAGCCATACCAGGCGTTCTGCTGGCCATTGCGCTTATGGCTGCGCTGGGAGCAAGTAATCTGAACGTAATAATAGCCCTGACCATCGTGTACACCCCCAGTGTTGCCCGGATTGTGCGCAGCAGCGCCCTGGTGACCAGGGGCCAGCCCTATGTGGAAGCAGCCAAGGTACAGGGCGCAGGCAGTGGACGTATACTCTGGAAACTGATTTTGCCGAGTGTAATTTCGCCGCTGACGGTTCAGGCATCCTTTATTTTTGCGCAGGCAATCATCTCCGAGGCGTCACTGAGCTTTCTGGGAGCAGGCATTCCTGCTCCGGCTGCAAGCTGGGGCAACATTCTGCAGGGCAGTAAGCAGGTGCTCCAGAAAGCGCCGTGGACCGTTCTGTTTCCGGGGCTGGCAGTAGTGCTTTGTGTACTCAGCCTGAATTTGTT